>NZNW01000006.1 GCA_002695065.1 Salinicola sp.
AGGCGATCCTTCAACTGATCGGCACTCAGGATCCGCCCACGCGCGCGCATCAGCGCCTCCAGCAGCATCAGCTCGCGACGCACGAGCGCCACCGGTGCGCCATCCAACGTCACGCTGCGAGCAATGGGGTCCATCGCCAGGTGCCCGTGACGGAGGGAGCGGTCGACCTGCCCGGCGCTGCGGCGCAACAGCGCCTGCAGCCTTGCCGTCAACTCATCAAGGTCGAACGGTTTGACCAGATAATCGTCGGCCCCGCCCTGAAGCCCTTCGACACGACTGGCCACGGCGTCTCTCGCCGTCAGCATCAGTACCGGCATGGCAATACCCGCACGACGCCACTGTTGCAGCAGCGTCAAACCATCGCCGCCAGGCAGACGGCGATCAAGCACCGCGGCATCGTAGTCGATTGCGGCCAGCGCCCCGCGTGCACCGTCCAGCGTGGTCACGGTATCGACGACGAAACCGCTCAGCGCCAATCCCGCTTCAATGCCTGCCGCCACCGGTGCATCGTCCTCCACGAGTAGTACGCGCATGTTTCTCCCGTTTTCACCCGATTCTTTCCCGCCCCAGTCTGACGAACGGCGATGATGCCAGGATGAGTTTGCTGCTCAGTGAGCGGGAGAAAGCCGGCGCGCCAGCCACCAGCCGATGACCAGCGCCACCAGGAAGGCCGCCAGCGGCCCGCTCAGCCCCGGCAACGAGGCCACCGCCGGGCCCGGGCAGTAGCCGGAGAGCCCCCAACCGAGACCGAAAAGTGCGGCACCGCCCAGCAGCCGGGTATCGAGGTCACGGCGGGTGGGCAGCTGGAACCGGGATTCGAGCAGTGGCATCTGGCGTCGCCAGACGAGGCGATAACCGATGAACGTGGTGACGACGGCACCGCCCAGCACGAAGATCAGGGTCGGATCCCAGGCGCCGGTGACATCGAGAAAGCCGATGACACGCGCCGGATCGGTCATGCCGCTGATCGCCAGCCCGAGACCGAACAGCAATCCCGCTAAATAACCTGCCAGCATTTTCATGGTGCACCTGCCAGCCAGTAACGCGACACGAACACGGTCAGCATGGCAACAAGTACGAAGACGAGCGTTGCGGCCATCGACCGGGGCGACAGACGCGCCAATCCGCAGACCCCATGCCCGCTGGTGCAGCCGCTACCCAGGCCAGTGCCCAACCCGACCAGCAGGCCGGCGATCAACATCGTCGGCGTGCCTGCAATTGGCGCGCCGATCACCGCACTGCCGAGCGCTGCCACGCCGCCGCGAGGCGCTACATTGCCCCAGTCGAGACCCAGCAGCAGCAGTAACGCCGGGCCGGAGACCAGCCCCAGCAGGAACGCCAGCCGCCAGCCGCGGTCCCCGCCGCGCTCGAACAGCGCACTGGAGAGAATCCCGCTGATGCCGGCGATCCGGCCCAAGAGCCCCATCAGCAGGGTGGCGGAGAGCCCGATCAGCACGCCGCCAGCGAGCCCGAACCCGGCACTCGATAGGTCCATCCTCATATCTCCTTTGATAGCGTTCGCTGCTCTACGATAACCCTCTCTATTCCGCCGCCGAATGTGCCGCTGCCGGCGTGGCGAGACAGGGATGACTCAAGGGTGCGGCACCCCGACCATGCAGGACACACCAGGCGTCGAAGGTGCTCAGGAAGACCCGACCGTTGAGCGTCTCCAGCAGCTCGGTGCGGCTCAGACGGTCCATCACCGGTCCCTTCACTTCGGCCAGATGCAGCCCGATGCCGCGCTCGCGCAGGCGTCGGTTGAGCGCCTCGAGACTTTCCAGCGCCGTGGCATCGATGACGTTGATCGCCTGACAAGCCAGTACCAGATCCCGCGGCGGCGGATCGCGAGAGACCACTGCCGTGACCAGGTCTTCCAGATGGCGCACGTTGGCGAAATAGAGGCTCTCGTCGACCCGCAGAATGGCCACTCCGGCATCGGTCTCCACCGCGTGGCGGCGCACGTTGCGGAAGTGCTCGGTCCCCGGAATGCGCCCTACCTCGGCGCTGTGGGGCCGGCTGGTGCCGTAGAGATGCAGCGCCAGCGACATGCCCACGCCGACCAGAATGCCCACGTCCACGCCCAGGATCAGCGTCGCCAGCGCGGTGGCGGTCATCGCCACGCCCTCGCCGCGGGCGTAGCGCCAGACCCGCGCGAACGCCGCCAGATCGATCAGCGAGACGGTGGCGATGACGATGGTCGCCGCCAGCGTCGCCATCGGTAGTTCCCGCAGCCAGGGCGACAGAAACAGCATGGCCAGCGCGATACCCACGGCGGTGAACGCGCTGGAAGCCGGCGTGCGAGCGCCGGCATCGAAATTGACCACGGAGCGGGAGAAGCCGCCGGTGATCGGCATGCCGCCGGTGAAAGCCGCCGCCAGATTGGCCCCGCCGAGCCCGATCAGTTCCTGGTCCGGATCGACGCGCTGACCGCGGCGCACCGCCAGCGCCTGGGCCACCGAGACCGACTCCACGTATCCGACGATGCTGATCAGCACCGCCGAACCGATCAGCGATCGCCAAAGCGCCGGCTCCCAGTCGGGCAGGGTTAGCGGTGGCAGACCGGCGGGAATCTCGCCGATGACGGCCACGTCGCGGCCCAGCCATCCCGCCGCGCCGGCGACCAGCGCCGCCAATACGATGGTGGCGATGGGTGCCAGCTTGACCAGCACGGCAGCCACACGGGCCGGTACGTGACAGCGTTCCAGCGCGGACTTGCCCCATCGTCGTATCAGCCACAGCAGCAGCAGCGACCCCAGCCCGATGATCACGGTCGGCAGGCTGACACCGTCCAGCGCCGTGGGTAGCCGGGATAACAGCGCCGGCAGCGTGGAACCGGAGAGATCGATACCCAGCAGCTGTTTGAGCTGGCTCGCCGCGATCAGCACGCCCGAGGCGCTGACAAAACCGGTCATCACCGGGTGGCTCAGAAAGTTGACCAGAAAGCCCAGCCGGCACAGCCCCATGATCAGCAGGATGGCCCCGGAGAGCAGTGCCAGTACCAGAGCCGCGGCGATGTAATTCGGCGATCCAGACTCGGCAACCTGTGAAAGCGCCGATGCCGTCATCAGAGACACCACCGCCATCGGGCCGACGGAGAGCGTCGCGCTACTCCCCAGCAGGGTGTAGACGACCAGCGGCACCAGGCTCGCGTACAACCCCACCACCGGCGGGAGTCCCGCCAGCATGGCGTAGGCCAGCGCCTGCGGGATCAGCATCAGCGCCACGATGATGGCCGCCAGCAGATCCTCGCCCAGCAACCCGCCGTTGTAACGCCGCCCCCAGCCAAGGATCGGGAGCCAGCGTGCCAACCCGGCCCTATGCGGCTGATTCATGATCTGCTGTCCTCGATCAAGTGCGCGCCTGCGGCTTGGCCAGCCATTCGTGCCCCTTGAGCATCAGATTCCAGTAGATGAAGGGGAGCTGCTGCGCCTTGATGTTCCAGCCGAGCCGAGTCGGCCGTGTGGCCTGATTGATCCAGGACGGGAACGTCGGCTGCAACTGGCCGCCGTAACCGAACTCCGCCAGCACCACCCGGCCGCGCTCCACCGTCAACGGACAGGCGCCATATCCCGCATAGCCGGAGGACATCGACTTGCCATCGAGCACAGCCATCAGGTTGTCCGCCACTACCGGTGCCTGCTTGCGCACGGCGGCGGCCGTCTTGGCATTGCCGGTACCGCTGGCGTCGCCGAGACCGAAGACATCACTGAAGTGGTTGTGCTGGAGAGTGTCGGCATCGAGATCGAGCCAGCCACCCTCGTTGGCCAGTGACGATTCGCGCACCAGCCGTGGGGCGCGCTGCGGCGGCACGACGTGAAGCATGTCGAAATCGGTCTCGATCTCTTCGCTGCTATCCTCGCTCGTGACGCGAAAACGCGCCTTCTGGGCCGGGCCGTCCACAGCGATGAGGTTCTGTTGGAACTGCTTGTGGATGCCGTAACGCTGAACGTATTCGTCCAGTGCCGGCACGAAGTCCGAGACACCGAACATCACACCGCCGGCATTGTGGAAATGGACGTCGATATTCTTCAGGACGCCCTGTTTTTCCCACTCATGGCAGGAGAGATACATCGCCTTCTGGGGCGCCCCGGCGCACTTGATCGGCATTGGCGGCTGTGTGAACAGCGCCTTGCCGCCGCGCATCGACTGAACCAGCGACCAGGTGTAGGGCGCCAGATCGAAACGGTAGTTCGACGTCACGCCATTATTGCCCAGCGTCTCCTCGAGACCATCGATCGCCTGCCAGTCGATCTCGAGACCTGGCGCAACCACCAGTGCCCGGTAGCCAAGCGTCGTCTCGTTGCCCAGCACGACCTGGCGGGATTCCGGCAGCAGCTGTTCCGCCGCGGCCTGATACCAGGTCACGAAGCTCGGCATCACCGAATGCATCGAACGCCGGGTCTGCTCTGGGGTGAACACGCCACCGCCGACCAGCGTCCAGCCGGGCTGGTAGAAGTGATCCTGTGCGGGCTCGACGATGGCGATATCGAGATCCGCACGGCGTTTGTGAAGACTCGCGGCGACCGCGATGCCCCCCGCCCCACCGCCGATGATGACGATGTCATGGTACTTTTCGCTCGCGGCTGTCGACTGATTCGTGACTGTCGATTCGTTCATGACTGGCTCCCTTTGGTCGATTCGGCGCAGCACGATAGCGCTTGGCGGCAACGCCTTCTCACTCCCACGCGGCACCTTCCAGGGCGTCGAGCGGCAATTTCAGATAGCGCTTGCCGTTGCTCTCCGGTTCGGGGAGGCGACCGCCGAGAATGTTGACCTGCAGCGCGTGCAGGATCAGCTTCGGCATCGGCAGTTCGCTATCGCGCTTCTCACGCAGCGCAACAAACTCGGCCTCGCTGCTGTCGCCCAGGCGATGCTTGTTAGTCTCGCGCTGCTCACGCACGGTGCTTTCCCACTGCGGCTCGCGGCCGTCGGGCATGTAGTCGTGCCCGGTGAACAGGCGCGTCTCGTCTGGCAGCGCGAGGATCTCCTGGATCGAGTGCCACAACTGGTGAGCGCTACCGCCGGGGAAGTCGGCACGGGCGGTACCGAAGTCAGGCTGAAACAGGGTGTCGTGAACGAAGGCGGCATCGCCGATGACGTAGGTGACCGAGGCCAGCGTATGGCCCGGCGAGTGCATCACGTGGCACTCGATCTCGCCCAGCGTGAAGGTATCCCCATCACTGAACAGATGATCCCACTGGCTGCCGTCGTCCTTCAGGTCCGGCCAGTGGTAGATCTCCTTCCACAATGCCTGCACCTGCGTCACCGGCCGGCCGATGGCGGTGGGCGCGCCGGTCTTGTCATGCAGATAGCGCGCGGCGGAAAAGTGATCCGCGTGCGGATGGGTATCCAGAATCCATTCGACCGCGAGCCCTTCGCGCTCGATATAGGCCAAGAGCTCATCGGCCTGAAACGTCGCCGTCGCACCGGACTTCTCATCGTAATCGAGCACCGGATCGATGATCGCGCAATACCGCGTGGCGGGGTCGCTAACGACGTACTGGATACTGAAGGTGCGAGGATCGAAAAAGCCGGCGACGTGGGGCCGGCCAGTGTCCTCATTGCCTCGTGATAGAGCGTAGGTATTCATGAGGGCTCCTTGAAAGAACATGCCCTTAGGGTAGCTCATAAATCATTCTAACGTTAGATCGTTTTCGAATATGACTAATAACTCTGAAGATATTTCCATGTACATAGCGCACGAGCACCATTTGCTAGAGACAAATAGATGCAACACCAGACGAAAAATGGATATATGCCTTATTCCTACAGCCGTTCAAACAGAAAACCCCTCCGAAGAGGGGTTGAGGTTAACCTGATCGTCACGCGACCAGCTGACGGGCCAGCTCCATTTCCACAGACTCACCATCGCTGTTTAGAGCTTCTAGCCCGGACTCGGGGATATCCCCGGAGGTGCTCTGTGCCACTGCGATCTTGCTGGCCATCAGTCGCAGACAGGCAATCTGCGACGTCTGGGCGTAGCCGAAGAACAGCACACGCACCGCTCGGTGCTGACCAATACGCCAGGATCTTCGCGCCGCCTGCTGCAGCGTGTAGACGTTCCAACCAGTCTGCATGAACGCGATCGTCGGGAAGTCGAGAAGATCCAGCCCGGTCTTGACCAGCTCCGGGTTGGTGATCAGCACATCGATCCCCTTCTCGACCTGATCCGCGATCCAGTCCTCCCGTCGACTGGTGTCGACGCTCGAGCGCAGTACGGCCACTTTGAGGCCCTCTTGCTCGAGCACGCGTTTCAGGCGACTCGTGGTATCGCGCTTGCCGGTGTAGGTGGAGTAGACCAGCACCTTGCGGCCCTGGGCCCTCTCTGATCGGCATAGCTCGACCAGCTCGTCCTCCTTCGGCATCGTCGACGCTTCGTCGAAAATCGACTTGGCAAAGCTGATCAGCGCCCGCGATCTCGGATGCTTGACCGCTTCCGGTCGAAAACAGCAGTCAGGCCACGCCAGCAGCACATTGAGCACCACGCCCAGCAAGGTGGTGTCCTTGTGTGCCAGCGCTTCCCGCAGCGCCTGTGTCAGCTCTCCCGAGAGCTTGTCGTAGGCACTGGCCTGAGCAGACGACATCGGCACTTCCACGAACTCTTCGTCATACGGCGGCAGTACATCGCCACCGATGTCCTTGAGTTTGAGGAAGACCGTGAAGGGCAACACGTAACGCAGGATGCCCTTGGGGCCAAACCCAGGTGCCTTCACCGTGCGCACCGAGGTTTTCCGCCCCTTCGCCGTCTTGTGCCCAGCGCCCTCACGCTCCGAGTAGATGTCCTTGAGGACACCGTGCTCGCGCATGAAGGTCATGGACGCCGCACCCAGTGAGTTGCGCTGGGGACGATAGCCGTCTTCGATCATCACCGGTGTCAGAATCCGGAAGAGCAGATAGAACAGGTCGTCGGCGTAGCCACCCATCAACGTGCCGGTCAGCAAAAGCGTCTTGCGTGCCTTTGCTGCCAATACGCCCATGGCCTGGCCCTGGGCCGACCCCGCGTTCTTGTACTCATGCCCTTCGTCGACGATCAGCAGATCGAAGAATTGGTCGGGGAGATAGCGCTTTATGAACTCGCTCGGCTGGAAACCACCTTCACCGAAACCGAATTCGATGTTGGCCATCGCCCGTTCCATTCTCGTCGCCTGTCGATCGTTGAACACCAGGTCGCCGTTCTCGTCCATCAGGTTGATGAACTCGTGCACGTTGTCGGCCAGCATCGACGAGAGAAACCCCTCCCCGAACTGGTCGACCAGCTTCTCGGACGTCACCTTGCCGATGGTGGGAATGCGCTGCAGCGCCTTGAGCACCGAACGACGGCGGGCATCCCCTTCGGGCTGCCGCTGTCGTATAAGTGTCCAGAGCTGGCCACCGCATCCCGCGCACGCCTGCTGACGCTCGGTCTGCTGGAACGACTCGAACCGAATCGGCTCATTGTCGTTGTCGAGGATCATGCGGCCGCAGTCCGGACACGCCGCGAAGCGGCCGGACAGGGTGCGCCTGGGGGTAGCCACCGGTACCCAGTGAAACCCCATCCGCATCCGTACACGACCCAGCACGAAGAACTCCGGCCGGCCATCGTCTGGCTGTCCCAACTGCTCGCGCAGTTTGAGCAATTTCGCCAGCGTATCCGGTCCGTTGAGTACCCAGACCCGAGCCTCTGGCACCGTCTCGAGGATCTCTCGCCGCCACTTGTAGACCAGGTGCGGCGGAGACACGATCAATGATCGACGATAGCCTTCGGTCGACATCACGGCGGCGACGGCGATCGCCATCATCGTCTTGCCGGTCCCCATCTCGGCGTTGATCACGCCGGCACGCTCGTTCTGGTCCAGTAGCAGTGCGCAGATGGCGTGAACGACATCTGCCTGTGCCGGGAACGGTTGGCGTGCCAGCGCGTTCATTACCGCCTGTCGCGCGGGATTCCCTCGACCGTCATAGACCGGGGGGTGGGTGTGATTGAGCGTATCCAGAAGCCCAGCGCCGAACTCGTCGATGAAATCGTTGAGCGCGATGAGGTTATCCGATGCTGTGCATGTCATGTTCATGTCCATCTCCGAAAGAAAACGGGCAGAACACGCCCCACGGGCAATGTTCTGCCCGTGGAGGGTTGGCTCGCTCAGTGAGCGAGCATGGTGGTTTATGCCGCTTCGGTATCCGAGTCGGCGGATCCAGGTTGTGCCGGCTCGTCTTGCGCCGGCGTTGAGGTGATCTTGAAAAGCCGCCCCTTGTCGGGAGAGTTTGGCGTCACGTCCCAGGCCATAATGGCTGGGACGAAACGGTCGGTCAGAATTCGACGCTCACTGATGTTGCCGTCAGCGTCTTCACTAAACTCGACCTTCGCCGTCTTCTCCTTGAAGGTGTCGCCCTTCACGACCAATTGACGCCCCGATCGGGCCGTCACAACGCCCGATATGCCTCCTGCTGCCAGTGACAGCGCAAGGTGCCAGCTCGAAAGCTGACGCAACGGACGTCGCTGCGTGCCCCCTCCTGTCCAGAAAGCCAGGTTGAAGCTCGGCCAAAGGCCACCTAAGCGACCTATTTCCTGCTCCAACTGTTCAGGCTCCAGGGAGACCCGGTAGCAGTGTGGCGTGCTGCTCGTTGCCGGCGGCACGTCATAGGGTTCATCACACCAGGTCAACGGCAACGGCGCGGGCTTGAGTTCTCCCGATCCGATCCGCTGCAACAGCTTCCTGGTCTGCTTGGCCTGATCGTTGGCCAGTAGTGCATTACGCTTCGTGCGAACGCCGAAGACGACGACCTGCTGGAAGGTGTCGATCGCTGCCTCGAACGCGGTAACGCGATCGAAGTGTTGGCTGACCCAGCCCGACAGCTCATCATCGAAGACGTATCGGGGCACGATCATCATCAGGATCCCGCCGTACTGCAGAAGGTGAACACAACGCTGGTAGAACAGCTTTTCCAAACGCTGCCTACCTTTGCCCGCATACCCCTTGCTGCCACCGGTCTCGCTGACAAGATCGCCGTAGGGTGGATTGAAGAACATCATCCCGAACGCGCGTTGAGAGATGACGGTATCCATCAGATCCGACTGGATGCCGACATCGACCAAACCCTGCATGTGGCGAGCTCGCTCAAGATCGTATTCGATACCGTAAGCATCGGTTCGATCTCGGCCTAATCGGTGAGTGCTTTCTAGGATCGCGTGGCCTTCGCCGGCACACGGATCCAGGATGCGTACCCGCTGATCGTGCGAGGTGTCCAGTGCATTCAGGACACGATCGATCGTGTCCTCGTCGGTCGGGTAATATCCGTTCTTGGCGAAATTGCGCGCCAGGCGTGGAAACATCAGAGCCATGGTGGCCTCCTGGATTTATTGCGTGGCGAGATCGCCGGAGTGGATGAGCTGACCGATGGCGTCCTGGACGCTGGTCAGTGAGAGATCGATCCAGACGCCAGATAAGCTCCCTGACGCCTGATCGAGCATGCGTATCGCACCGTGCTCGAGGAGCAACTGAACAACCATGGGTTGCCAGTGATCGAGCAGCGGATACGCGGCGAGATCACGCAGGCGTGTCCAGAGCATCGCGCTCTTGTCCTGGCGTGAGTCACGTTCGTTGAAGATGGCGTAGCACTGACGATTCGCCCGATCGGGATCCTGGCAGCGCTGATCGAACAGCCAGAGATTCAACAGGCTGCCGAACCGGGTGCGCTGATAAGTCCTCGTCGTTCGCTTTGCCAGGCGATCGCGATCGATAAACAAGCGTTCGGGGCGATCGCTCACCACCGTCAACCTGTCTAAACCGCCCTCGCCCATAGGCAACGTCAGCTTGGCCATCAGTTCGTGAATGGCGGTATCCCGCCCCCATAGAGAGAGGAATACCGCGCGCTCGCCATCGGCGAGATAGCGATCAATGAAAAGCTCCGGCGCTTCATCCAGCCGCCATAGTTTGGGTGCAGTCATGCTCGCCTCCATCGTGAGTTGCCAAAGATGGGGCGAGCAGCCCCCATGGGCTGTCGCCCCATGGGGTTGGTTGAAAGGTCCGAGTCAGTTCGACTCGAAGCGCCGCGCGTGCGAGTTGTAGCGCCTGGCTTGGCTACCCGCGCGAATCGGCGTCAATCCCGCTTGATAAATCTCCGTCAGGTATTGCCCTCGGAAGTCAATGGCGGCCTCGGCAGCCCCCTCCGGTATACCTTCTCCCACAAAGAATGCGACCAGTTCCTGATCGGTCGCGATCTCATTGTTCGAAAGCAGATCCTCAATAGTTTGAAGCTGTGAATCCGTGAGTTCGACGAACCGTGGATCCATGTGGTGTCGATCGTTCATTCCAATCTCCTTGGAGAATCAATGACGAGCGATCCCTCCCCGGCGGAAAGGAGTCCGCCCGTCGGGGAAGGTGGATTACGCCGCAACGGCTGTGGCGTAATTCCAGGTTTGAGTTGACGCGTCGAACACGTAGCCAAGCTGTTTCAGACGAACCGTCTGGGCTCGGAACGTGCCGCGATCGACCGTGGGATCCAGCTTGACGCTATCGCCCAGCGGCCACTGATGGCCGAATAGTTCGATGTCCTGGTCATCGACGGGAGGACGCTTCGGCGGAGCCTCGGCAGTCTTCCGGTCAACGGTGTCAGGCGCATCGGTCATATCCGGTGCATGCCACTCGGCATAGGCTTGCTTGAGAAACTCAGCCGCGAGCCTTGCCGCACCCGACGCCCGAAAGATGGCTTTCTTATCCTCCTTCAACACCTGAATCCAATTGGCGATGTAGAAGTTGTCGAAAGCCTCGTTGCGAATGCCAAAGTGACCGCACATGAAGGCGCTCCCCATCTGAGCCACCAGTTCTTCAAAGGCGTATTCCGGCGTACCGAAACCGTTGAAGTCCGTGATGCCCGGACGGGCCAGGCGCGATCCATGCCCTGTCGCGTGCGTGAGTTCATGGAGTGCGGTGCTGTAGTAGCCTTCCGCATCGCGAAACCGCTCCTTTGCCGGCAGCAGCACGCGATCTTGAGTAGGCATATACAGCGCCCCTTCACAATCGCGAGAGTGAACCACCCGGATGCCGCAGCCTTCGATCATCTCGTCCAGAGCATCAATGTTCTGGATGCCATCGACGACATTGGCAGGAGCATTCACGATCTCGGCGGGAAGGCCATCGCACTGATCGATGTTGAACAGGTTGAAGCCCCGCAGGATGGCAAAATGCTTCTCCCTGGGGTTCCCCTCCTCGTCCAATACGGGCTCACCGTCATCGTCGACGATTTCCCGCTTCATCGGTTTGTAGAAACAGGCGAGCGTGCTGCGCTCACCCTTACGGACCGTGCCGCCGGCCTCTTTCGCCTGGCGAAAGGTCAGCCATCGATCCTGAGAGAACTTCTGCTGCTCGGCCATCGTCCACAACAGCGGCACATTGATGCCGCTGTAGGGACGCCCGGAGATGGCGTTGGACGGCGTGACGAACGTCCTGCCGCCTTCCCAGGGTTTGCCAACCCACGGTATGTTCCCCTGCTCCAGGGACGACACGATTTGGTCCGTGATTGCTTGGTAGATATCGGCCATCGTCAGATCCTCATGATGACGACCGAGACCACCCCCACCGGGAGCGAATCCCGGTCGGGGTGAGTGATCCCGGTAAGCCGGGATCAGGTTTGTGATGAAGGTGTCCTCAAGCGGCCAGGCTTTGCCGGCCAGCCAGTGAGAACACCAATGCGTGCTTGTTCCAACGGCGCTCGATCTCCGCATGGATCTCGAGACGCAGTGGCTGTCGCCAATCACCGGTGCTGGGGATGGCCGTTATGTCGAAATCGAACGAACGACTCCCCTCCGGTGCAGCAGCGAGTCCTTCACGCGCTTGGTCTATGAAAGCATCGAGGCGATCCAGCCAGTGCAAGGTCAACAGGATGTCGTCATGCACTGGCGCGTCGACGAGCATGGCCACCTCATTGATGAGGGGCTGCTCCATCATCACCATTACGTCGCGGCGCTGGGGACATAGCCCTCGGCACTGCGCTTTGGTCGTGACGTCGATACGGATGTTGCGGCTGTAGGGTGCTGTCATGGTGCTTCTCCTTGGGAACAAAAATGGGGAAGCACCTCCCCCATTGGGGAAGAAACTTCCCCAATGGGTGGATACCGCTTGGTGTTAGGCAGGCAGGACGGTGGCCTTCCAGGTATTGCGATGCGAATTCACCGTGCGGTGATTTACAACGCGGCCCTGGTCATTACGGACAGGCTGTTTGACGACGACCGCTTCTCGACCCAGAAACTCGAGGGCAACGTCATCTCCAACCGCCAGTGGTGTCTGATGCGCAACGCGCTTTAAATCGACACCCCACAAGGTCTTTTCCGCACCACGGTCGAGCCGTAGCGTAATGAAGTAACTCGGGTTATTCGCCTCATCGAACTCGAAAGGCGCTTCCCCCAGCTTGAGTATCTCGCCTTGGAAAGCCGAGCCTTTGATCGGAGTCTTGTTCCCGCCCGAAGACGAGTCGGAGGCTTCCGAATCAGAAGCCCCGCCCCATGCCATCTGAACGATCCCCAGAGCCTTGAGCACGAAAAGAATCGCCAGCGTCAGCCAGGTCCACCGGAGTGCATCGGGCAGAACAGAAGGCAACATCAGCGGTACGAGTACCGATAGCAGCAAAGCGCGAGAGCCTTTGAATGGATTCATGATGTATCTCCAGTGGATAGCAAGGAGAAACACCATCCCCACAGGGGAAGTGTTTCCCCAAGTGGGTGTGATCGACAGGTGTCGACCAGTCGTAGAGTCAGGCTTTAAGCGAAAAACTTGATCGCCGAGAGGAAAGCAACGGCAGCGACCAGCATGCCGCCAAGACGAATCGTCAGAGCCTGGGACAAACGCTGCTCCAGCTCTTTCAAATCCTGCTTGGTTGCCAGGTCACGCATATCATCCTCCAAGGCATCAACCACCGCTCTTGCCTTGTCTGCAGAGACGTTGATGTCGCGCAAGGCGTCATACAACGGTATGGCGTGTTTCATGGGAATCTCCTGTTGAAGCGGGAGACTCCCTGCCAGGGAAATCTCCCTGGTGGGTAGTGAGGCAGCATCCAACTCTGGCGAGCGCCGCGTTTCAGGATGCGTTGCGGCGTTGGGATTGCCCCGGAGGGCTAAGGGCGCTGCTATTACCGTCAGCAGCCAACGTGGTACAGCACAAGGATAGCCAGATAGCGATAGCGGAATCAATATCCCCTGCCCCATCACCCGGCCTCGTGAGCATGCCCCCCTCCCTGTTCATCGCATCGAAAGTGAAGCAAGACGTGGAGATTAGAAAATTAGTCTATACGACCTATTACACAATGAGACATTGCACTACATTGGATGCAGGGAACGAGTATTGAAATGACGACGCGATAGGCATCCGCGTTCGCGGTAGCCGTGGCGGGTTTCGACCCAAAGCGGACGTACTGGGCGAAGTCTGCGTGCATGTTCATCGATGTTGTGCAGCCGGCACTATGATCGGTGTTATATTAGCCACCCCGTACTTAACCTTCCTGTTTTTCAATAGGTTATGGTGAAAAAGGCGCGCAGCATAACATTATTGAACGTGCCTGTGCGTTCATTCAATATCAGAGTATTCCATCTAACACCTGTTAACAGGCAAGGCAATTCAGGCCTATGAGCAAGACTAAAAAAGAAACTACGACCGAGAGCATTACTCCTGTACAGTACTCAGAGTATTTTCGAGGGAAGGAAGATAAGGCTCTTGAGCGAGCGCAAGATATCCGAAAATTCGAAATCGATCTCTACTGGAAGCGGGCTACCTATTTCTGGACCTTTATCGGCGCCACTTTGGCGGGCTTTCTAGCTATACAAGCATCAGGAGCACAGAATAAGCAGGATCTGTCTGTAATTCTATCCTGCTTGGGTGTGGTGTTTTCCTTTGCGTGGCTCTGTGTTAACCGGGGCAGCAAGTTCTGGCAGGAGAATTGGGAAAAGCACGTAGATATTTTGGAGAACGAAGTCACTGGGCCACTCTACAAGGTCATTTTGTCTCGGAATTTGGACGATTACACAAAATCAGAGAAGGTTCGCGATTGGGTAACTGGCCCTAGCGCTTTATCAGTTTCGAAAATAAATCAGCTCATTAGCCTATATGTGTCTATTTTATGGGTACTACTGCTCTGGTATTCCCTCCCCCCTTTCGACTTTGCAGCTCAGGCCAACTGGTTCTACTGTGGATTAATAGGCCTGTCGGTAGCTACGTGCGTTTCGTTCGTGTTCAAGCTTGGCAGAACATACAGTGGCGGATATTGGCATAATGCAGAGCTGCGTAAGTCTCGAATAAAACCAGCTAACAATCAAATGCAGCCGACGCCGAAGGACGGAGTGGCTGATTAGTGGCGTTAGGCCGTGCGAACTTTCTCAGATTCATTTTGAGTTTAAGGAGATAAAATGATCGGATCAATTTGGAACAAGTGGGATTTACATATTCATTCTCCCTATACTCATCAAGAAAATCAGTTTGGCAACACGACTATTGATAATTATGTGGACAAGTTAATTTCATCAGAGATAAGCTTGATTGGCGTTACAAACTATTTCTTTTTTGAAGCTGGTGAGCTGGATGAAATCAGAGAAAAAATAAGAGAAAAGAACGCAAAAATCACAGTTTTAGGAAATCTTGAATTTCGTATCGATCAGCAAAATAAAGATGGCGAATGGATAAATGTCCATTGTATCTTTTCGGAGGATCTTAGTACTCAGAAAATAAATGACATTCTGTCGACACTAGCATTATCTAATACTACTTCTGATAGAAAGAGCATATATTGTTCTCGACAATCTATTGCTGATTCTCAATCTAAGCTATCTGAAACAATAGTGAATTTCGAATCATTGGTTAAACATCTTAACAAAAATTTAAAATTTGGAATAGACTTTCTAATTGCTGCTTGTCCCAATGGTTATGGCGGGTTTAGGCCTGATATGACAGAGGGACGCTCATACGCCGTTGCTTTAGAAGTAGAAAAAAGATGTCAAATAATACTTGGTAGACCCCAAGATCGAGATTTTTTCTTAAATGAAGATAGATATCCGTTTGCGAAACAAAAACCCGTCTTTTATGCTTCCGACTCACATGATATAGAATCGGTTGGCGCAACATACTCATGGGTTAAGGCTAAACCGACTTTCGAGGGGTTGAGGCAATCGATTATTGAACCAGATCTTAGAGTACAACAAACAGACGACTTTGTGGAAAAGCAGTACATAAAGCCTTGGTTTAAATCTGTTGAATTGGGCGGAAAGGTGTTTTCGGGAGAGGAGATTGCTTTCTTTAGTCAGACGATTCCACTAAATCCAAACCTAGTCACGATAATTGGCGGGAGAGGAACTGGGAAGAGCCTTTTTCTAGACGCAATGCATTCAAGATTTAATCATCGAGCTGAGCACTCTAACGCTCGTAAAGTGAGTGGGGAAGGGCTTTGTGTTGAACTGGACCAAGGGGATGGAACAGTATTAAAGTTTAATTCTTCATCTAATACCTATTCATATTTACATGTATCTCAAGGAGATGTTCAACATTTTAGCCAAATTCCTGATGATCTAAGCGATGAAATAAAGAGAATGCTTGGAATTTATGGGGTTGACTTTGACTCTGTTAGCAGCTCAGAAATTTCAAGAAATTTGAGCGATTATAGAACATTCGTTGAATACTGGGAAGATATTGATTCTCAAGGGCAGCGTATTAACACACAGCAATATCAGCAAAATGTTATTGATAGTAACACCCAGCTAATCGGTACTCTTACCAACCCGCAGAACAAGCTGCTAATTGAACAGTACCAGAGTAATTCCAAAAGCATTAACGAGAAAAATAAATACATTCATGAAGCAAGAGCTTCGTTAGCGCTCATAAATCGTTACGTGAAAGAGATCAATCAGAGTATCACAAATTTAAACTTAAACGTTCTTTCTCTAGAGAAATCAGTTTTAATTGATGACTTTGCTCTCAAAGATCCAATTGGCAAAAACATTGAGTCCTGTAATGCTGCGATTGAAAAATTAAAAAAGAGTAATGATGATATTGCTGGACAGTTTCGGCAGCAAGGTATTAATCAAGATATATCATCGTTGCTTAACAAAGTAACTGAGTATCAAAAGTCTATAGATCAGGCGTCAGCGAAATTGGAGGAAATAAATCAAAAGACCTCTAATTACCACGAGTACATCAAAAGGCGTGGTGATCTGGCCTTGTTATACAAGCAACATTTGGATATCCAAAAAGAGAATATAGATTACGCCTTTCAAAAACTTAAAGCTAAACAGCCGAGCTGGAATAGTGAGCAGAATGAGCTTGTTCAAAGTATACTCTCTGATATACATATTGATGGCCGCATAATTTTCAATGCTGCTCGTTTTTACCAAGGCATCGAAGAATGCGTGAATAGAGGTAAATTTAGGGGTACAAGTGAGAGATCGACTTTTGAAAGATTGCAAGAAACATTTTGCGTCAATTCAGCGGAAGATTTCTTTAATCTCTTGGCTAATGAAAAAATTATCAATTGTGATGGTGAGCCAATCAACATAGAGGATTTCTTTTGGAAGTCTGAGTTTTTCAATAAAGGTGGGCGCTTCGAATTATTGAATTACCTCTTTTCACCTGCAAGTATTAAAAATTATCTTTATGCTAATGCTGATTTTCAGTACAAAGGTAAAACGGTCAATAAGCTGTCAGCTGGTCAACGAGGTACATTCTACGTCTGCTTGAAATTAGCGACAGATCCATTTGGTAGTCCTTTTGTGTTTGATCAGCCAGAAGATGATTTAGATAATGACTTTATAATGTCGCAGCTTGTGCCTCTTTTTAGAAAAATCAAAAAGTATCGCCAAGTGATTATTGTGACTCATAATGCTAATTTGGTAGTTAATACAGATGCTGAGCAAGTGATTATTGCTGTAAATCAAGGGGAGAATATTCGCTACATAGCCGGCTCTGTTGAAGATGGAAATGTTAAAACGAATACAGGAATAAGATCTGACATATGCAACATTTTAGAGGGTGGCAGCTATGCTTTTGAGAAAAGAGAACGCAAATACGGCATACAGGAGTTAGCCTAACAATTGCAGGCAAGCTGACGGCGTTTTCGTTACGCTTTCGGCTCCACTACAAAGCTGCGGTTGATGCGTGCGTTATATCAGCATGGTCTTAACGTCCGCTTCTGGCCGGTAGCAGCCCTTTGGCCCTTTCCCTCGTCCAGCCCTTTGGGGGTTGCCCTGACCACCAACTGGGTAAGCCCCTTCCCCTT
Organism: Salinicola sp.; assembly: GCA_002695065.1. Lineage (GTDB taxonomy): Bacteria > Pseudomonadota > Gammaproteobacteria > Pseudomonadales > Halomonadaceae > Salinicola. The sequence continues at coordinate 17,227 of NZNW01000006.1, forward strand.
ATTCCCCCTTCCCTTCAAACCCTTTGCCTGAGCCGTTTCCCCTTTCCCTCGTTGCCGCGACCAATGATCGAGCCCATGACACAGTGATGCTAGACAGGGGATACTCTAGCGGACGGTCTCTTCCAAACCATACGCAGATAGCGTACAGTACATGAATGCACTCTTCATAGAACTACCGCCTTTCCAGCGAGTCATGGCCCACTACTGGGCTGACGAGACCTTCCGTGAGTTCCAGCAGTACCTCCTCAAGCAGCCTCATGCGGGCGAGGTGATTCAAGGTACGGGAGGACTACGCAAGGTCCGCTTTCAAGACCCCTCTCGCTCAAAAGGTAAACGCGGTGGCGTCCGAGTCATCTACTACTGGTGGGACGGCGGGAAGCAATTTTGGCTATTCACGATCTATGGTAAGGATGTCCAGGACGATCTTGCACCTGAGCAGAGAAAGGTGTTGAAGCAGTTACTTGAAGTCGAGATCGACGCGAGGAAACGAAAATGACCAGGAATATCTTCGATGAGGTACTTGAAGGCTTTGAGGCCCTTGCCGATTCGCGGAAAGGAAAGCGGACGCTGAGATCGCACTCAGTCAAACCATCCAGCTTGCCGGACATTACCGCCCGAGACCTGGTTCAAACACGCGAAAAGCTGAATATGTCTCAAGGCGTCTTTGCCCATTACCTACGTACGAACCAGCGGACGCTGGAGAACTGGGAGCAGGGTCGATCGAAGCCCAATGCACAGGCGCAGACCCTAATTCGGCTGGTACAGCGATACCCGCAGACGATCGAGCATCTCGCCGAACTAGATTGACACAATAGAAGCCTATCCAGGTAAAACCTCACGACAAAACAATTTTCCCACGAACACAGCTAAAATTGCACTGGTCCAGAAAACGGCCTAACCTGATAATCAGATGCGTCTAATGCAAGGAGGTATCCCATGAGCATCAAAAAATGGCTCTGGAACGACAATGCCTCTGACCTGGTGAACCGCCGGGGCGGTGGCAGGGTAATCGACGAACAGCACCTGGACGCTGCTCGCGAAGCCGTGCGTAAGCACGCCCCCATGGCCAAGCAGATCACCCGTGAAGCCTTCAAGGCAGCAGGTATGGCGCTGGGCGCGCTGGCGAGTGCGGCAGCGTCTACGCCATCACGGAAGTCTGACGAGGATTGGTGGGCCGACGCCACGGTTACTCCCCTATCAGATGGATATCATGCATCTGGCCCCGAAGGGCCTGGCTACTATGAAAATGGTTTCAAGATGGGGGATTAACTACCCCATCTTGACTCAAATCTCGACTAGCCCTTCGTCGCTGCTTTTTTAGCAATATCAGCGCCTTGATCTCCGGCATTCTTGGCGCCAGAAGTCCCATCTTTAATGCCAGTCGATACAGCACTACCGATACTCAGTCCGGCCCACGAAAGCACTCCAACCCATATCGCAGGCAGGATCAAAAACGTTGCCCACTCCACGAACAGCAGCGGCAGTCGGTCGTAGGTGTTCTGTGCCGCCGCGAGGAAACTCATCTTGGTGGCCTCGGAGTTGTAGATCAGATCCACCAGGTTCGAGTTGAGCCAGCGGGCCAGCTCCCACCAGAACGTCAGGAACCAGAGGGCAAACAGCCCAAACGTCGCTGTCCCAGCCACCTTGAACGAGTAGCCCGAGATCGTCATCACGAATGGCAGGCAAATCACCACGGCCATGATCAGCAGGTACTGCACCATCGGCAGCGCTCGTTTCACCATATCCATCCCGACCTTGCCGGTAGCCCCTGCGACAGCACCACCAATGCCACCCACCGCCGTGGAAAGGACGTCACCAACATCATCCAGCGCCCCACCATCAAGGTTGCCATAGCCCCGGATGGCCGATGACTGATTACCGTTGGCCGATCCCGCTCGCTCGCTAATCATGCGGCGGATCACATAGTCTTCCGCATCGCTGCTGGAGAATACGGATCCGAAGCTGTCCCAGAACCCCGGCTCGACTTGCTCATGCAGACGGGCATAGAGGCCACTACCTGGTGCTGTCCACCACTCACGACAGCTCGGATAGCCAGGTTGCCCCGGCCCCGTACTAGGACGCGCCTGGTCACGGCTAGCGTTGTACGGAAAGCCCTCCACGGGGCGGCCGGCGTAGAACGAGTCGTAATACCCCGGCGTGTCGATGAAATACTCACTGCCCAACCAGTCGACATCCATCCCCTCGGTGGCATTGATCGTGCCACCCTCCTGGAACAGCCGGTTGCGCGCTGCGCCATAGCATTGACGCTGGAATTCCCCGACCTCGCGCTTGAGCCCCGGATCCGTAATCGATTGCGCATCGACCTCGGACGTTACAGCGATCAGATCCGGGCTACACGGAATGCTGGAAACGGCAGCATTGGTCATTCCCTTGGAAATGGCATGCACGAAGGCCCACCACAGCGGAATATCGGCGGATTCTCCATCGATCGCGTTCAGCGTGTTGCTCCCCCACTCGCCCTGCCCGATGACGGCGACACTACACTGGGAGCCGTCCGCGTTCTGGCGCTCGATGTTGTTGACCGGATTGATCGATAGGTTCATCACCGGCAAACAGGTCACGGCGTAGCAGATCACCATGGCGATTAGCCGCGTCTCCAGACGGGCGACCAACAGCACCCCCTTGTTCCCCTCGTCCTCGCCCTCCTGACGCACCTTGAACCACTCGGACGCGATCAAGGCAATGAACGGAACGAAGGCGATGCCCGTTTGCATCATCACGGACCACAAGGCGTTGTTGATGACCCAGCCCATCAACAGAAACACCATCTCCAGATAGTCGGAGACGTTGAGATCGGCGGTCATTGGCCACCTCCCATCCAGTCGAGCAGATTAAAGAGTTCGATGGCCACCATGACGCCGATCGCGTATCGCTCCAGTCGCTTCAAGCGCGATCGGGCTTCTACACCGCCATCGGCATCTTCCTTCAGCCGGCGAATCACTCGGGGTCGCCAGAGCCGTAACCAGCTCAGGATCACCCCGGCATAACAGATCCATCGCCACAGAAATAGCCAGGGTGAGGCTTGGCCCCAAGCGGCTTGGAAGGCAGCCTGACTGCCCATCATGCGAACACCCAGGGCGACGATGACGCCGCATACCACGAAGGCTCCGATCAGGGTCAGGCCAAAGACCACGAACGACGGCCACTGACGCGGATTCAGCAAGCGAGTGAGGGTCATGAACCGTCCCCCTCAGTCGGACGACCTCGCTCATCGAGTGCCGGTGTCGGCAGGGTCGTTTCATCCGGGCTGGATCCCACCGCCCGATTCGCGGCACGCTTGAGCGCCGACATGGCGGCGTTGCTTGCCAGGGATTGACGAATCTCCATCTCGCTCTTGAGCAGGGCAATGTCGCGATTGAAGCCGTCGATCTTGCGATCGAGCGCCGTCATCCCTTCCTCGTTATTCTCGATCCCCGGATCGCTGGTGCCGGCCATCAGCATGCGTCGGCCCCACATCGCCTTGGTTAGCGTCCTGGCCAGCGCCATCTCGCTCGCCAGACGCTGGGCGAGCAGGCGGCCCTGGGGATCGGAACGCATTGCCTCGATCACGCCTCGGGAAACGGCTAATCCATCACCGGCTGAGACCTCATTGAGCTTGGCCTGGGTGATCTCGCCTCCATTGAGCATGTCCACCAGGTTTTCGTGGATCTCCTGCTGCTCCTCTTCAAGCTCACGAACCAGCCCCGTCCCCGCGACACTCTGGCTTTTCTCGCAGCCGTTACAGGTGCGAAGTTCGGTATCCCCCACGATCGATTTGGTCCACTCGGCGGCTTCTTCGGGAGAGCCCCAGATCGTACACATACCGCCCTGGCAATCACCGCCGCCGCCTCCGCCGCCGCCGCCAGAAATACCGCCGCCCCCAATCCAGTCACCGCTGGACGTGGCGACAGATCCCCAGCCACCACCGCCGCCCGAGACGGCTTCGTCGGATGTCGGGTCGGTACGACCGTAAAGCAGGTTGTAGCCGGCCTTGGCGGTGTCCTCGACGACGCGAACCGGCTCCTGGCCAGCACCGCCTCGGCGCTGGCCACCGACCCAGGTGCGGCCATTGTTGCCTGCTTCCTCTTCCACGGTTTCCTGAGCAGACACCGCATCGGTATTGGATGAGGCGACGTCTTTCCAGTTCTCCGCCATGGCGGCTTGCTGCATGCGGTCGCCCAAGGTAGCGTCAGCCAACTGATTCGCCATGCGCTGACAAGACAACTTGCTCTTGTCGAAGTCCAAGCGTCCCTGCAGGACGCCGTTGGTCAGCAAGTCGTAAAGCGCCGGGTTGGCGCGCTGAATGATCATCGCGGGAAGGCTCGCCACCGCGCCGGTGGCGTTGGAAACCACATTCCCCATCATGTCCTGAAAGCCGTTGGTCACGCCGTTAAGCTGGTTGCTCACCGTCGAGCCAATATCAAAGTTGCCGCAGGAGGCATTGACGTTCCAACCCACCCCGATTCCGGTCACGCTGGGGCTGTGCCCCAGACCTGCCGATGCACCGAAGGGTGCAGCGCACCCGATGTCGTAATAGAGCGCGTCATTGGATTGGGCCACGGCGACTGTCGGCACCCCCAGGGCCACGGAGAGAGACAAAGCGCGAACAACACAACGAGACAGTCGAAAAGGTCGTTTCATGGTTACTCTCCCGTGAACCACAGCAGTTCCTGTCCCCGGCGTTGGCAACACCGATAGGGACGCCACAATGCCCACACGTAATCACCGGGCTCGCGAAGGTTATGGTCCTGGCCACCGTCCGGGAACAGCGAGCAGGACATCGTGAGATTGGGTTCGAGGCGCTGCCACTTGTGAGTATTGTCATCTCCCTCCATCACCGGATCCGGTGCCCAGAAACCGCTTTGTGGGGAGTCATGCGGGGTCAGCGGCTGATAGACATGAGGCTGCCCTTCTCGCGTCACGATGTCCGCCGCACGCTGGGCAGTCGTGGCCGCAACCTTGTAGTCGTGGTACTGCGACACAAACCCACTACGTGGGTAGATCGGGCTCCACAGATCGCCAGGCGCGCCCATCTCCCTCACGCCTGGCGTCAGCGCCTCGGGGTACGCTGACTCGGGAATTCCCGATCGCCAGGCGAGCGCATCCAGCGTCGAGATAAAGTAGGGGTTGAACGGAACAGTCGGGCCGCTACACATGTAGCCCAAGTCATATGGACTACCCTGGAAGTAGCTGTAGAACCCAGGATTCCCTGGATGCCCCAGCACATCGACATTCTTGAAGTGCGTATTCGAGTGGCGCGTCGCCGCCTCTTCGGTGGTACGCCCACCACCTAGTGCATCCCCCAGTGGCGGGGAAAGGTAAGCGATCTCCGTCCAGGGGTTATCGCCGGTATTCTCGTAAGACGACACCACCATTTCCGGCACATAGTTCTTGACGCGAATCGACGTCACGACCGTGCAGCCCCAGATGCCACAATTCAGCCACGCGCAGATACCGATCACTTCGTACTCGAGACAATCGAAGCTCAGGGCGGACGCCGCGATTTCCGGTGTCGTAATCGCCTTGGCCGGCGGCGCAGACAACGCCCCAGCAAAGGTGAGCACCATTACCAATCCGAACCCCATCACGAAGCGTTGCCATTGATGGATCATTGGCCAGCCTCCTGGCGCTTGGCCTGGTCGATGGTCGAAAGCGCTCTTGCCACATTGGGCTCGCCATAGACCACGTACTGACCATCCACGACCACGGCAGGTACCTTCTCTATACCCAGCATCCAGGCACGGGTCAGACCGGTATAGGCGGATTGGTAGCGGGCCTTCATCTCAGGCCAATCCGGTCGGGAAACCCGCTCCCTCATGGCCTGTCTTGCCTGATCGGGATCACCGGGCAGTCCCTGGGAGATTTGCGCATCCAGTCGGGCAGGCGCATCCAACTCCACGATAGGGGTGTTTTCCGGTGCATTGGTGACGGGCAAACCCGCGATGGTGAATACCTCGACACCGGCGCTCGCAGCGCCAGCCAGGCTCATGAGGGTGAAAGAACAAAGGGTTCTAACGGCCAGACGCCGTAGGTGTGATCGAGGCATGGCTGACTCCACGCGCAGCAGATGGATGCAGCCATCAGGTGTACCGGGGTGAGCGGGAGTCGGCAGTAGAGAATGTTAAATGGATTGGATAGGGTTTAACGCCATTCCCCGGCAAGGAGCCAAAGCGTTGACTACTCCGTTCAATGAAGCCGTTCATAGTTTCCTGGCCCGTGCGACGTGTGCCTCCGCCGTCACCGCGTTCGCACTTCGCACTCTGACAACGCCATCAATTTCGTGTTTTTTGAAGCTGCTTCTGCTCCCACTATTGGCCATTGCTATTTACGCCATGGTTTCCAGTGTTACGGCGTTTGCCAAATCAGTCGTTCCAGTCCCCTCAACACCAAAACCACTCAAGCCCTTGCTGGAGTCAAAAGGGATGCAGGGCCTTCGGGATAACCTCCCCGCGTTCCTTCGCGAGCTACCCAGCCACAAAAAATACGTGATAACCAAGATCGCCATTTACGCGATTGTGGAAATAGGCATGGTCTGGATGTTTGTGATGGCATTGGCCGCAATTGGGTTTGCCCACTGAGGACCCGACAGCGGCCTAAGAACCCGCGCTCTTAATCCCCTGCACCAGCTTGTCGGCGGGCATATACCCCTCGCCCATCTCGCCATTCGGTAGCACGATCGAGGGAGTTCCCTTCACCCCAAATTGCTGCCCCAGCGCAAAGCCTCTCGACACAGCCGCCGAGCAGCTCTCCGTCGGCGTGTCTTCCAGCGCTCGCCCCTGGAAAGCAGCGGTTATGGCGTCCTGGGGGGATGTCGAACACATCACCTGAGCCAGTTGACGTGCGCCTGGGGACTGGCTGCCCTCGCGAGGAAATGGCACGTAACGCACCTCGACGCCGGCAGCCGTCAACTGATCGATCTCTTGATGCAGCATTTGGCAATAGTGGCAGGTCGTATCGGTGAACACGGTGATCGTGCCGATCGACGCCCCTTGGGCCGGAAACACCACCGTCTCATTGGCATCCAGTTTGGATAGTTGAGCCAACCGCGCTTCCCGATCACTTTGCTCGGTCAGGTTGATCAGTCCCTGCGGGGCGTTATCAAAGAGACTGCCGAGCACCATGTAGCGTCCATCGGCATCACTGTAGACCGTATCGCCGTTCTTCAATCGCACCTCATAGATCGGTCCCTCGAGCGGCACAGAGCGCACCGAATCTGGCGTGAGGGTCTGGCCATTGATCGTGAGCGTCTTAAAGGACTCAGGGACAGCCGATGACGATGCAGCGACCGGCGAACTCTCGTCGGCCACAGCCGACCCCATCAAGACCAGTGATAGCCCAACCCCCGCCAAGAGTGACTTAGCTAGACGTTTCATTGCAGCGCCTCCAGGCATGACAAGGCGGCTTCGCCGCCATAGGTTTCCAGCGTCCAACACTCTCCCAGCGTGATCGCCGGAAGCGTCAACGCTTCCCGTATGCTCAGCTGCCAGGCATCGTCTCGAGACCCGCTCTCGACCCTCGCCTGGCGAGTCGGGGAAACGCCCGTCGCCTGTAGCCGAGACACGCGGTTACGGCCAATTTCCGGGGACTTCCCCGTCCCGGCGAATTCACTCAATGCCCACCAGTTGGCCACGTCCATGGAATAGGTCATGCCCGGTCCGCCACCAAACGTCAGGTCGAGTGTGTGCGTCACCTGAAAGCGCCCCGGCATCCGCTTCGTCACCTCCCCTGCCACCGCCCAGCGGAAGGTCACTTCGCCACGGTCGGTATCAGCCGGCAGCGCAATCAGCGCCCCCAGATGGCACGCCGCAGAGCCGCCCACGAAGTAGAGCCGGTTGGGATAGGGCTGGCGAATCGACCAACCGTCTGCTGGAGAGATCGGGTCGTCACGCCAACTCACGGATACACTCAACGAGATGTCCTCGACGTCGATGCGGTCGAATGGATCCACCTGCAGGACCGGCAGCAAGTGGAGCGTGCGCTCCCGCGCATCAACGCGCACTGCGTCAGGGAGAGAGAGATCCTGCATCAGTCCGATCCTTCTGTATTCGAGCTAGCAAGATAGGGCGAAAGCTGCTGACGAATGTCGTCGACATCGAACCGCCCCTGCGCCGGAAAACGCAGGAGCGGCAGCTTCGCCGATGAAAAGGCTCGATCAATGAAACGATCGCGGCGCTTCCGATCGCCGCGCCGATGACTGCGGTCATCGAGCTCGATGACCAGGAGAATGCGTCCACCGCCCGGCTCACAGACCACCAGGTCGACGTGCTTTGAGCTGATCACCCGAAAATGACGCCACCAGCGTTGATCCCTCGCATGACGCTGGCGAAACGCGACGTCCAGGACGTCCGCGATACGGACTTTGCAGGCAAGGTAATAATCGGCACCGATCGCACGCGAGACAGCTTGATAGAACGCCCGCTCCATGGGGGTGTTGAGCGTGTCTCGACGCTTGTACGGTAGCTTGATCTTGCCGCTCATCTGTCGCTTGAGCAGCCACAGGCCGCTGGCGACGAGCAGGGCAATCAACACACTCAGGGTGACTAGTTCAGTGATCATGCGCTCTCTCCGTTTAGCTTCGGATCGGAGTAGAGCCTATCGCCTAGAGAAAACGCAAAGGCGGCGAAGAAGGCCAGCAACGGAAAGGCGGGAATGGATAACCACGGTGTTTGCACTGAGCACAGAGCCAACACGACCAGAGGTACGCTAATCGCCCAGGCTGGCACCAAAAGCCCCTGCAGAACCTGGCTGGCCTGCCAACACTGCTTGACGAGCCCGACCAGGGTCTGACGAGACGTCAAGACCAGGTAACCCGCTACCCAGGCCCATCGGCAGCAGACCAGCGAGGCCGCCATCATGAATAGCATCGCGGCATGCGCCTTGTGCCATGGCGCAAGCGTCACCGTGGAGAGCGGAGGTAGACCATCGTTCCCTGCGCCAGGGGGTAATGGCAGGCTGTCGCTATCACTCAGTCGCTGGGCCGGATCCGCCATCAACAGCAGCCCGAATAGCGCACCACCGATGGCCAGGAGCACCGCGCCCCAGGCACACCACAGCACCAACATCTGCCACAACGCTCGCAGGTCATTGAGCGTGGCCTGACGGGACGTGCGGACCTCACGGGTCAGCGCCGTCGCCCAGAGTTGCAGGAAAAACGCCACGGGTGGGAAGGCCCACCAGAGTATGCTGGGGTGGAACTTGAGTACGGCACTGTAGAGTAGCGTCAGCGCCAAACCGATGGTGATCAAGACCGGTGCATGCAGCAGGATAGCGATCGCGCCCTTCGCGGTCGCTATCACGCTGACGCCAGGGAGCGGTCGCCCTCTCATGCCGCATCGAGCCCACGGAGACGGTCGAGCTTCTCAGCGACCTTGATCGCCGCATCCAACTCACTGCAGTTGAACTCGCGCATGATCTCAGCCCGCTCGGCCTTCTCTTCCGGCTCCGTACCCGCCAGGGACAGGTAGAGACTCGGCGGCACCACACGAAACAGCGATTGAAGACGCCCCCCCAGTACCACGCCTTCGGTGTACTTCCCCGAGGCTTTGGTGGCCGATTCAACCATCAGCCGCTGATCCTCGGTCAGCGTCTTGAAGCGGCGCACTTCCTCGATCTCATTCGGCGGCATGTTGAGCAGCAGCCACCACTCCAGCATGTTGAGCATCTTGGCCGACACATCCGGGAAGTCCTTGACGTTCTGGGTGGCGAGCCACAGCCAATGGTTGAGCTTGCGCCCCATCTTGGCGACACCGACCAGAAACGGTGCGAGCAATGGATTGGCCGTCAGCAAGTGGCACTCGTCGATGACCTGAACGATCGGGCGGCCACTGTACTGATCGCGCTCCGCCATGGTGGTGATCATGTTGGTGATGGACATGACCGAGAGCGCCAACTGCGCCTCGTAGCCCGGATTAGCGTAATGCGCCAGGTCGATGATCGTCACATCGCACTCCGGCCACGCGTCGCCCGGCTGGTTGAACACCTGGCCATCGAAGCCATCGCAGAACATGCCAATCCCCTCCCCCATCATGAACGCACGTTCGCGGCGCTTCTCCGGAATCGTCTCGTCCTGAGCGATCTGCCGGAATGCCATACGCACATCCTGGGAGAGGCACTGACGCCCTTCGTCGTGGGCCTTCTCCGCCGCGATCATCACCGCATCGCGGACCATACGATTGTCGGCACGGCGGTAGTCGGCCTCCTCCTTGGGATCGCCACCGGTGATCATCAGTCGCGCCATCATCTCCATCTCGCCGAGAAGATCGCGCTCCACGTCCTCGTCCTCGTCTCCGGTGATCGGTCCCATGGCTTCGAGCAGATCATCCGGGGTCTGGGCCGGTTCATCGAACTCACCGTAGTCCTGGCGATCGCGCGCGGCTCGCTTGGCCAGGACGTCAGGATCCAGCAATCGGTGTGCGTCGGCGAACGGTGGCAAGCGGGTCTGGGAGCCCGGCGCGAGCTTGACCTTGTTGACCGAGAGTCCCATGCGCTCGAGATAATCGCCCAGCAGGCCGAAGCTGTTGCCCTTCTCGACGATGAACCAACGCGGGCGGCGCATGGCCGTGACCTGGGCGATGATCGAGTTGAGCGTGGCGGACTTACCCGCCCCGGTCGGCCCGAACACGAACATGTGTGCATTCTGGGCGCGGTCGAGCTTGTTGAGCGGATCGAAGGTCAATGTCTCACCACCCCGGTTGAAGAAGCTGATGCCAGGGTGCCCCGTGCCGCGATCACGGCCATACAGCGGTGCGAGGTTGGCCAGATGCTGAACGAAGTTGAAACGGGTGTACCAGCGATTCTTGCGATCGATCTCGGGATCGAAATTCATGGGGAGCCAGCGCAGATAGGTATTGAGACCTGCCACCTCGTTCTCCGGCTCCACCGGTTTCAGGTCTGCGGTACTCAGTTGCGTCGTCAGGTCCATGACCCGCTGACTCAGTTCGGCTTCATCGCGACCACTGACAAAAAATGCCAGGGCCGACTGATACATCTTGTGGTCCTTACCCAGAAATTTGCGGGCCTGCTGGCAGTCCTCTCGGACGTTCTCGGCCAGCACACTGTCCCCGACCGCTTTCTTGTGCAGCAGGTCGATATGACTTTCGAGCGGCTCCTGGGGAATGGCGACGATCGTCAGACAGGCTTCGACGCCCAGCGGTAGCACATCGAAGGTGGCGTTGCGAATGGCGTTTCGCCCGCGAGAGATTTCCGCCGTCAGGTGCCCGACCTTCGGCACCTTGCGGATCTCTTCAACCGGAATCACGCATTGCGGCTGGTCATCGAAGAACCACAGCCCCGACTCGGCATCGGCGCGAGGCGAGCTCGCCAGCATGCCCTCGGCAAGGTCATAGGACCACAACGCATCATCGTCGCCGGGATAGTCGAAGATGTCGTAGAAGCGCTGCGGATCCTTGGGTGAGAACTTGGGGCACGGATTGAAGCGCGGCATCATCCAGCGATGAAAGTCACGACCGTCATAGCGACGCACGGGTAGCCCAGCACTGGCGAGTTTGGCCTCAAGTTTGCCGTAGACATGGTTGATCAAGTCTTCGGGGGAGAGACGACTACGGCGCTCTCCGAGTTTGGCCTTGCCGTTGCCCGCCCAGCGATAGAGCACTAGGCGCGTTCGCCGAGTCTGCCCTCGCCACGGCGTCTGGGTAATCACATCATCGACGAACATGCCGCCGGGCTTGGAGATCGCCTTGAAATGCGCCTCCATGCTGGCCAGCCAGGCTTGGGTATATTCGGTCTCTCTGAGCTCGGCAGGAATCGATTCGCGAATGCGTTCGAGATCCTCGCGGGGATCGGTATCGTCTTTGACGTAGAGCTGGACGACCCATTGGTTTTCGTCGAGCTCCGGCACGCTATCCTGGAGAGCCGACTCGATCTGGTCGCGAATGGCTTCTAACGCTTCGGCGGAGCGCCCCTCCGAGGGCGCGGGTGTCACCTCCGCCACGACGCCGAGAGACAAACCATCCTCCAGCAGAAAACAACCGCTTTCGGGCAGGTACTCCACCCAAGGCAGTCGGCTGGCAAATGACGGCGCACGCTGATAGGACTCGCGGATATCTGCCATGGTAGGCGCCTTGCCACGAGGCAGCGACAACGGGCGTCCTGTCTCGTCAGTCAGCAACGTGCGCTCGTTGACGGCCTCATGGCGCGGACCATTGTCGTTGGCGGTTATCTGGCCGGTTCCCCCTACCTTGTCCTTGGACGGAAATAGCCCGTTCATAAAGGAATCGAATGCCGACATCAGCGCGTCCTCCCAGCCGGTCGTGCGCTTTCACCGGGCATCGCGTATTGGGGCTGGCTGTAGAGCGGAAAGAGCGTGGAGTAGCCAGGGATCGGCACTTGCTCATCGCCGGCCAGATGCGGATAGACAAACATCACCAGGTCGGGATTGGGCAGCCGCGAGAACTGACTGTGGATCTCGTTGGCCGCGTCACGGGTGTAGTGGGTACGCTCATCGACCATCTGACGATCACCGATCGGACGGCGCAGTTGGCCCCGAGCTTCGGCCACGGATTGCTTGCCGGCGCTGCCGATCGCGCTACCGCCGCTCGAGGAGCCCTGTTCCCACAACTGCTGCATGGTGACGTCCCCGTGCGGAAGCAGCTCATCCTTGGAGGTTGCGCAGCCCGAGAGCAAGACCAGGCCCAGCGCCATGGCCGCACTGACCTTAATCGAGCGCATGCTGGGTCGCGATTGACGTGTCATAGCGCACCTTCCTCCCCTCGGTTTCATAATCGATCGGCAACTGCTTGTTAATATGAATGGCCACGGTCTTACCGGGCGGCACATAGACGGCGGCAAAGGCTTCGCCATAGAGCTTGTTGACCCAATCGCTCATGTCGTTAACGCCCTGCGTCAGGATCTGGTCGACGGCCTGGGAGCCCGATACCGCCTGGGAGATCGTGCCATCGGCACCGATCGAGGTGACCGATCCGGAATCGTCGTCGGAGAGTAGCGAGGCCGCCCCGGCACCGGCCGCCGTCAGCAGGCTTTGGGTGCCCAGGTATTGCTGAGCGTTGGAACGACGCATGCCACTGATGCAGGGAATGCCGTATTGATCGCTGATCCAGCCAATGGAGTTTCCACCCCCGAAGGTCTGATCGTTTTGGTTGCTTCGGTTACTGGTGTTCTGATCGACGTCATCCGGGGTCGGCACCGTGCGAACCGTGCCGTCCTCGAAGACGAAGGTCATCGAACGGATATTTCCGCGCACACACGATAGGGTCCAATCCCCCGTCGCGGTGCCGCTGACCACAGCGGACTGCACCTCGGGTAGTTCGATCCCGTTGGCCGTCAGGTTGTCCTTGCCGATCACCACCTTGAAGGGATAGGGGTCGTTGACCGTGCCATCGACGGGCACCCGGCCCAGTAGCGCGGTCATGGCGAGAGAGCCCATCAGGGTAGAGTTTTCAGGGATGGTGTAGACCGGATCCACGGTGGAGGCATCAGGCTTGCCGGTCACGCGCGACTCGACCGCATTGGCGGTGCGCGTCGCGGCATCCCCTACCGCCCCGCTCGCGGCCTTGAATGATGTCGGAAACGCCGGCCCCTCCTGTCGCTGGCCATAGCGGCCTTCCTCCTGACGGCGATCCATCGGTTCGACCCAGGCGAGATTGCTGCCACCGCTATAGGATCCACTCGGACCACCACCGCCTTCCAGACCCAGCCCAATCGGCAGGTCGTCATCTGCGGTATCGTTGGAAGACTCGGGCAACATCCGGTTAACCCGCTGCTCGATCCGCGACACCAGAGACTTCTCACTGCGCTCGCGCTCTTCCCGCGCGCGGCGGCGCTCTTCACGGATAGCGGCTTGCACGGCGCTATCCACATTGGTGGCCTTGTCGGCCAACCGAGAGTTCTCTTCAAGAAGCTGTTGACGCTGCGCCTCATCCCGCTCTTTTTGGGCTTCCCAGGCATTCATCTTGCCCACCAGGGTGGCCACCGTATCGCGGGGAGAGTCACCGCTGATGCCCAGGGCATCCAGCTCTTCCTGAGAGAGCTGCCGCGTTGGATCAACAGGCGATTGCGACGAAGCACCGCCACTGTCTCCGCCGCTACAACTCTTGAGCAGCACCAGACCCACCACACACAGCAGCACGGGAACGCCAACCAGCAGCAGCTTGTTCCCCTTCAAAGTCATGAGTCACCTCCCAGGCGAACGCCATCCTCAAACGAGGCAGAGAAGGCACTGCCTCCCTCATGCGACAGAGGCAGCGCCTTGGACAGGCTCCTCCCCCCCGTCCCGATGAAGGCCGTGGTGGTGTCCTCGAGACTGCCTCGACGCCCGAGTGTCGAATGCATGAAGGCAGCGCTATAGAGCTTGCCCTGCAACCAGCGTGGGTCGAGTTCGAAGGTGCGCGACGGATCGCGATTGGTGAGGCGCACCGCCGTGACTGTCCAGCCATTGAGTTTCCAGGCCGCCAATGGCGTCGCGCTCACCGGTAGCGACGGCAATAGGGATGGCATGCTGTCAGGCAGACGCATGGCGACCCGGTTGAGTCCGGGCACCGCCTCAATAGTCCGGGAGGGCGCGTAGAGGGACTGCGCCGCATAGCGAGTCAGAATGACCGGGGGCGGTGTTCCCGACGCCGGTGCATCACCTTCATCCGCCTTTGGCTTCTCAACCCCACCAGTTGCGCCAGCTTGCGAGTCGGTAGCCCCCGCGTTTTGTTCCGGGATGACCACTTGAATCTCTTCATCGCTGGCCCCTGTCGTCTTGGCGGTGAGATCAAACAGCACCACCTCATTGGTCTCGACGTCCTGAATGCGCACACGCTGCGTATCGAATGCCTTGTCAGCCTTGAGGTAGATGGCCCCGCCGGCGCTCTGCACCCGAAGCACGGAGGGATCGGCGATCTCGGATGGCAACCCGACCCGAACATTACGATCCAGCACGATCACGCGTTCCTGGCCGACAGGGAGATCGATGGGCAACGGTCGTCGATCCCAGTGCAATATCTCGACCGCCTGGGCCTGGGCGGCGACGAGTAGCAGTGACACACACACGCTGCCTCGCCAGATTTTTGTGGCCAATCCAGTCATGAGTTCCCCTCCTGATCCGGGATTTCCAGGCGCTCGGTGGGGCGAGCCAGACAGTCGATTTTGAGCCCCCACTTGTTGTGCTGCGGATCATCGTCGGCGCGCACGACACGCAGCGGAAAACGCATATAGACATCGCGAATGGACGTGCCTGAATAGGTCTCCTTGACGGCGAGATCGAGATTCACGATCCATTCGTCACGGGAGATGATCTCAACGGATCCCGGCCCCGTTGGCTCGTTGCTAAACCCTCGCCCTGGGATCTCGAAAATGCTGCGCTCACGCCCTTCGAGTTCATGGCGTTGATTTCGGTAGCGGTAATCCTCGTTGAGCTCGGCCTTGCACGACGGTGTCAGGAAGGGCTGATAGGCATACAGATTGCGGCGGTAGTCTTTCTGGCCATCGGTCGGCCAGCGATTGATCTGTTGCCACACGTAGGTGGTGAAGGCGTAAACCGATGATGGCGGCTTTTCCCACCACTTCTGGGTCGAGCCCGTTCTCAGGTCCGGCGGGATGGTGATCGTGAGATCCTTGGGTGCTGCCTGCCAGCCATACCACATGGCTCCAGAGGCCACTGCCAGGACCGCGACAATGGCGCGTAGGGTCGAGATATGCGCGTCTCGCGCGGACTGCGCGTTGCGATGACGACTCATCGAAGTCCTCCTTGGGGCCGCCGTTCTCGACCGATGCGATAGACGCTGGAACGGGTAATCAGTCGTTCGCCACCCATCGAGATGCCACGGGAAGCTAACTTCCAGGAAATCTGGCGATACAGCAGGGAAGCTGGCCTGCCACGACGCAGGCGGCGCATGATTGTGCCGCCGGCCCCCAGCGCACAGGCCATCCCCAATACCGCAATGGAGGGAGCCAGGGCGGGCATCCCGAAGACGATGGCAACCGGAATCCCCACCACCAGAAACGAAAGGAAGCCCGTCCCCGCCATCAACATGACTTCACGCATCGTCATGCCTCGAAAAACCACCGGGGGATCGTTGATCCGCTTCGGGAGAAAATCGATGCTCGCCATGGCCCCGTCCCGTTACTGCGAGAGGATCGGGCCAGCCTCGGTTCCCAGCCAGATGACGGCGAGGATGAGGATGACACCGGCGCAGAAGGTGATCCCGAACTTGCTCCACTCCCCGCGTGCCTGGGCTTCACGGAAGGCGGCAATGGCGGAAATGGCCACGAACAGGAAGGCGACCGTCGCCACGATCAACCCGCCCAGAATGGCAAAGTCATAGAGATAGCCCTGGGCGGTCGAACGAATCCCCCCGCCCCCCTGCGTCGGCTCTTCCAGTTCAGGGAGACCCTGCGCCCACGCCAGGCTCGGCAGGGTCGTCGCCACGCTGAATGCTACCACCAGGCGGCGAGCGCCCTGATTGGCCCACTGGACCGGTTTCATGAGTGCTGATCGAAGTTGCATCTTGAATGTCCTCACTGAGGGTGTGTTTGCCCGTTACGACTTGCGATGCCCGAAGGCGTGACCCCAACTTGGGGTTTTCCTGGCCGTTCTCGTCAGAGGAACAGCCACAGAAACAGCACGAGCAGCAGCAGTGCTCGCCACCAAACAACGCCGAAGATGTCGCCATCGACGCGGCCTCTCGCGAACCCGCGATAGGCCGAAATCAGAATCCAGGAGACGCACAGCAGGACAGCCACGCAGCCGAGTCCCGCCAACATCCAGTACAGCGGGCCAACCTCCATACCCGACCCGGCTTCGAACGCCTCCATCAGCGCCCCCGGTCATCGAGATAGTCGCCATCGAGCGGGCGTAACTCGCGCGGCAACAGCCGATCCGGCGCGAGGTAGCCATCGATGCCATGACTAATGGCCTCGAGATCGACTCTTAGACGAGGGATGTCGAAATAGACGCGAGTGGTAGCGGGATCCGCATTGGACTGACGCGCATCGATGCGATCGACCACGACCTTGATCTGCTCGATCTGGGTCTGGATCAGCGCCAGGTCACGCCGTTGGATCTCATCGATGTCATTGGCGAAGACGGGAGACAGCCCGCCCAGAGCCACCACAAGCCCAGTGGCGACAGCCAGGCATCGGGAGGAGCGTCGGAATTGCGAGTGCAGCGTCATGTTGGGATCCCGTCGAAGATGTTGACGACATGGATCCAGTGTCGAGAGGAAAGTCGATGGGATCAGCAGGAAACGTTAAGCCGATCGGATAGGTATTTTTCAGGAGAACAGCAAGAAAAAACCCGCTGGCAAGCCAGCGGGAACGTATGCAGGTAACACTGAGAAAAGGGGCTGCGAATGCCCCCTCCCCACTCACTAGACCAGAATAAAAAAGACCCCGCAAATGCAGGGCCAAACGGGGAAGTCGACATCGCGCTTTACGGCTGTCACAGATACTTTTTGAAGCTCGAGGTTGCCACCGCAATCATCAGCCCGAACAGCAAGGCACAGGGCAGTAGAAACAGGTTGGGATGAATCGAGAATGGCAAGGACAAGTAGATGAGCCAGCCGGTCAAAAAGATCGGCGTCACAAGCCGCTTGGCATGATGATAGATGAACGCGGATTCTCGCCCCGCGCCGAATCGCCGAAGATCGCGAGACACCAGGCCGTCCGTAAACCCCACCACCGCCGCGAGAAGAAACAACGGCGAGGTCAGAATAAGGATCACGCAGCGCGTCATCGTCATCAGGGTGACGAACATCGCCGCCTGCAGATAGGTTTTGAACGTACCCGCCCAACCCACCTCGTCAGCGCCATACTCGACCCAGCCGGCGATGCCGGTCTTGACGAACAACCACTGATAGGTGGTGTCGACGAAGGTCTGCGCGAACTGGACCGGTGACGAGACCAACAGCGAGCGCGTGAATTGGCTGTCGAGGTAACCCAGCTCGGAGACCATGGTCTCTCGGGCATGCTCGGATCCAGTTTGGCTGAACCAGCCGAAATAGATCCCCACCCACTCGATCACGATCGAGGTCAGGATCGAGAGAATCAGGATCCACAACAGGGTGAACGGTAACTTGATCAGGGTGCCGACCAAGCCGGTTCGCTTCTGCTCGGCCCGCTGCGCCGGAGCTTGTTCTGTTGCCATGAATCACTCCTCCTGTGCAACGACAGACTCCAACGCGGCCAAAGCCGCCTCGTCAGTCAAGGCGTCGAGGTCGATCGGCGCGGGCCGCAACGGTTCCCACCACTGTTCGCCGGTGCTGTACTGGTCACGCATGCGAGCAGCGATGTCCGCGACGTCCTTGGGTAGATCCTCGGTCTTGTCGTACTTCGGGAGCGGCATGCGTAGCTTCCACAACTGCCCACCCTCGAGTAGCGCGAATGCCTGTCCCTTGGGCAAGTTGATCACATCGTTGGGTACGATCATCTCGACGGACTCGGTGCCGATACGATCGCCCGCCGAGCTGGAAAAATCCTGGTCACTGTTCACATCGGCATTGTCGCTAGCCATGGAGACCATCAACCGCGTGCTGACGTTGACCTTGGAGAGTTGATCGGTCAGCAGGCGCGCGGTTTTCTCCTCCCGGACCCGGAGCATGATGACGTTGTTGAAGTTACCCACCACCTGGCCGGCCTTGGCGGCATTCCCGATCCGCGCCTCGATATCGGAGAGCGTCTGGGTATAGGCCGTGACCTGAATACCGGCACCACCGCCCTTATTGATCAGCGGAATGAACTCATCACCCATGAGCTCATTGAACTCATCGCAATGCAGGTTGATCGAGGCTTTCTTGCCTCCGGTTCCCGGCAAGCCATCTTCGGTCCCGAACTTGTAGATATGGCCAGCCACCGACACGATGTCGGCGAACATGGAGTTACCCACCGCTTGCGCCACTTCGAAATCCGATAGGGCATCGAGCCCCACGTAGACGATGCCCTTCTTGCGAATGATCTGCTGCCAATCGATGATCGGGCGCTCGTCCTCGATATCGGTGTAATCGGGGCTCAAAAGCTCGGCGATCTTGCCGCTGGTCAGCTTCTCCAGCAGAGGCAACAGCGAGGCGACGATCTTGTCGAAATAGGTCTTGTCGTAGCGCACCGCCGACAAGAGCCCATCCAGCACCGGATCAGTCAGCGTCTCGATCACCTCGGGGAGCTGCAGGTACTGCACGATCGCCACCACCCGCTTGTGACGCCCCACCATGTTGCGCGGCATGTTGCGATCGTTGAGCTTGCCCTCGATCTCGGTGATCGTCTGATTGGCCCCAGCGATCTGCGCTTCGAGGGTGGTCTGGACGTACTGCATCAACAGCGCATCGATGTTCACCACATCGGACAGAATCTGGTTATAGGTCGGGCGCTCGCCAAGGGCGTGGCGCGCGCGCGCCACGATATTGACGAAGCGCCAGGCGAACTGCCGAAAAGCCGCACTATTGCCTTCACCCGATAACTGCCCTGTCACGCGGGTCGAGACCTCGGATAGCCGAGAGAAGCGCCCCACCGCATTATAGCGACACGAAATATCCGGCCAGCCCAGATGGAAGATATAGAACTCATCACCCCGCCCCGCCTTCTGCGCTTCGGTGTACATGCGCATCATCAGGTCGGCATCGCCCTTGGGGTCAAAGCAGATGGTGATGTCGCCCCGGCGAATGTCCTGGGTAATCAGGATCTCGGCCAGGCGGGTTTTGCCCACGCGCGTGGTCCCTTCGACCAGGGTATGCCCTACCCGCTCTCCCAGCGGCAACCAGACATCGCGTTCCTTCCACTCCACCGCGTGAAGAATAGGGCTGCCACCCACCGGCGGCAGTGGCCGCACCGGATTCAGGGGCGTATCCGCTCTCATTACTCGGGCAATGGCTTCACCGAGAGGGTTTCGCTGCAGACGGTGTTCCCAACGTCGTGCAGCATCATAGGCAGGGCTGGGTTTGACGTAGGACTCGGCGGCGGGCTGTCGCGCTTCATGCACGCGCTGCGTATGTCGCGCCTGCCACTGAAATCCCTTGCCCAGCCACAGATGGCGCTTGCTGACGGGCACCTGGCGGCTTGAGAGCGCGAAGCGTGGCAGCCGACGCATATTGCGGCGGTAGCGCAGCACGGTCCATGCCTGGCGTAAGCGCCAAAGGCCAAACGCCAGAAAGCCGGCGGCGGTAATGAGACCCACGCTAGGTGCCAATGCCAACGACCAGGGAGCCCACAGCGACAAGGCGGCACAGCCAAGACAGACCCAAAAGGTATAGAGCTCGACGGCAGGTCGCAGCAGGGATTCCAGGGGGTGGTTATGGCTCATCCGTATTCCCCTCCCACCAGGTCTCCATCGGAATGACCTCACCGTGATCCAGAGAGACCTCATGCTGGTCGAAAAACGCCTGGTAGCCATTGAGATGGGCTTGGCAAAAGATTTCTAACTGCGCCAAGGGCAATCGGGGCGAGTAGACATGGCCTGGTCCGGCTTCCAGATTCAGGATCTGGGCATCGCCCCCTTCATACTCACGCAGGTCCCCTCCCGTCATATCCATGGCCATTCCGATATGATCGAGTCCCTTGGCAAACTCGCCGACCATCACCTTGATGGGCACATCATCAGCGGGCAGAGCCTGGGCGGGCAGATGCGTCACGCCCCCTTTGACGTAAGCCGGCGCCATCAGCTCATAAAGCCTACCGTCTCGATGGAAGATCACTCCAGGCATGAGTGCGAGCGCATCGATATCCTGCCATCGCTCGTGAACAAAACAGCTTACGACCGACATCGCGTTGAGCTCCTAGATAAAGTTATTGTTCAAGACCGCGAGCACTGATCAGCACCGGGTAATGCTGTAACCCCAATCGCCCGGCGAGACCATCACCGGACACAGGGCGCAGCTCCAGACCCTCCGCCTCGGCGCGAAGCGCCTGCAGAGATGGCTCGTCCTGGACCTGAACGACCAACCCCACCGCGTTCATGTCACGCAGGATGTCTCCACGCTGGGCTAACCAGTCGCGCGAGAGCGCGTCGTCACCGATCAAGAAAATGGGCGTGAAGCCTCCTGGCAGTTGCAGCTCACGGGGCGTCACGGTGCCCGGCGTCAGCCGCTCGCTCGCCACAGGCAACATGTCCGCTTCGCTGAATGGCTGGGTACGCCGTTGAGTCACACCGATCTGAGGTGAGTAACTCTCGGATGCCGAGACACCCGCACCACCAATCGGCGCAAAATAGCGACGTGTCGGCTCACCGCCATGATCGGCCACTACCTCAAGATCCGGGAGACCAGGAGGACGTTGAACCGGCGCTTGGGCGTGTGCCAGAGAGAGCCCCGACATCAACACCAGCGTGAGCCAGATGCGGCGTTTCATGATCCTGACGGTCATGGTTTCACTCCTGTAAAGATCAACGGCTCGCGACTTCGGCCATCCACTGCCGCTGTGTTGGCGTCACCCAGGTGACGGCACTGTCATCGGTGGCCAGGGGTTCCGGTGTCACCCAGGTGAGATCGTCGGGGTCCGACGAGCGACGTGCTGCAACGACCTTGGACGGCGGCGTAAAACCACCAGACTCACGAGCCGAGGATGAGGGCTGAGCCCGTGCAACCAGCACGGCTACCGAGGGCGTTTGCAAGGAAGGTGTGGCACCCAGTGCCGCGAGCTCACGGCTGACGATGGCGCGATAGCGGGCGGCGGGCTTGCCACCCGCCGGACGGTGATAGCGACCGGCAGCAACGACCCAATCACCGGAGTCATCGTGGTATTGCCGTAGTAGCCGTGCCGCTTCATCGAGGTTCGCGTAGGGATTCAGCCCCTCACAGGGATCGGCGAAGCGACGCCCTTGGCCGAACAACTGGGGCTGCCAGCGAACGTTAAGCTGGGCAATGCCCACATCAATGATCTGTGTCGCCTCGAGCGCATCGCGTAGCGCCTGACACGCGGACTGACGATCACCGAAACGCATTGATTTGCCGGCAACGTTCAACGTCCAGGGCCAGGGCCGCACCCCGGCGTCCAAACGCGTTTTGGATTCGGCACTGGCAACGGCATAAAGGACTTCGGGGGGAATGCCATTATCCTCGGCTGCCACGACATAGGCCGATGGGATATCGACGCGAGGTGCGCAGAGTGCAGGCGTCGACAATGCCAATCCTACCGCTGTCGCCATCAGACACAGCGCGAGACGCCCCCCCTTCCGTGATCTCATCATCCCCTCGGCGCGACACGCGGAAGCTCGGACGTGTCAACGTCCAACGAGCCACCGTGGTTTAAGGTAATGCCGCCTGCCCGAACCTGCTCGGGAGGGATGCCCACCTTGGCTGCCCAAGCGCGGATCCGGCGGTCATCGCCGTTAGCATCGACCACCCAAATATCCATGGCCGCGCCCCGGCTGATCAGTCGCTTGACCGTGGCCACGCACTGCTCACACCCTTGCGTGGCCACGACGACATTCAAACGTTGCGACGACACCCCAGCACTGGAACCGAAGACCGACTGCGTTGCATCTTGCCCCCCCTTGGTCGTGAACGGATGCACCGGCCGGTCGTTGGGATAGAGACGAGTCCACGCGTCATCGTAAGCACGCTGAAACGCCAGCTCGGCCTCGACACGCTTGCGTTCGGCCTCGACCAACATCTCGGCATATTTCTGACGCTCGGCGTCGCTCTGCGCTTCCAGACCCAGCGCGGTCAGCGGATCCAAGTCCGGGGACCAGGTGCCGCGCGGCCCCAGCATGATCGACTGATAGCGCTGGTACTCTTGCTGATCGAGGCCCCAGGCTTGTGCCGGGCGTTGGGCACTCTGGTCGATCTGTGTCTGATCAATCCGTGTTGCCTGAGTCTCCTGCCCTTGTTGCGCCCAGACTGGAACCGACACGGCGGCCAGCAAGGCGATGGAGCCAATCCACTCTCTCCGAACCCTTGGAATCATCGACACGGGAATCCTCCTTATGGAACGGGCATGACGACCGTCTGGCCATTAATGGAAAACGCAGCCGAATGGCCAGAGATCGATGACAAACGCCAGTTCCCAAGGCGCTCCCCGACCCCAAGCAAACGCAGATCGCGAAGGCTGGCAGCCGGTCCTGATGAAATCGCCAGGTAGTGTCGTCCGCCGCGCAGCTCACTTCCGGCAATGGAGAACGAAGGAGAAGGCGGTTCGGGACGCCGCTGGCGTGTTGGCGTTGATGCCGATTGGCGGGGCTTGGTCGTCGCTCGCAGTTTGCGTACCGCTTCGATGCCCTTCTCCAACTCTTGCTGCTTCTCGAGCGCCGCTGCGAAACGGGTATCGACCGACGCCGAGAGCTCATTAACGCGTTGCGACAAGGCTTTCAGCTCATCCGTGAGATCCACTAGATCCACTGACGGCGTCTTCGCCAACTGATCCGCTTGCTGTGACAACGCATCTCGAACGGTAGAGAGCTCCCCGGAAAGGTCTTGCTGTGACTGTGCCTGGGCATCCCTCGCCTGTTGCAGCGAGTTGATGGAATCCCGAAGCTGGTCGATCGTTTGTTGCTGCTCCTGCACCACTGATGAGAGTGTCGGCCCGGTGTCTTGAGCGTTGCCTTTCACCCACAGAAACACCCCGCCCAACACGACCAGTACCAGGACAACCAGGATCAACACGCGCATCAGACCGAAACGCGTCTTGCGCTCGCCAACAGGTGTGAAACCCTGCGTTTTCGCCGTGTCTTCCATGCCTTCGGGCATATCAGGAATGATCTTGTCTGCCATGGTTTACCCCTTGACCAGACGCTGGTCGCGAACCTGGTAGCACACCATCCGCGCAATCGGATCGGCCTGCACCTCGAATGCCGGGCCACCTAGTACCTGCAACGCTTCGCGAAGCGGCATCGGCCCCAGGTCGAAGTGGGCAGCCGGTAGCGGGCGACTATAGAGCAACTGCTGTGGCTCTCCCTGCGCTCGGCAAAGGCCGAATCCCGTGTGTTGCAACGTGTAGCGGATTCCGTCCTCGACAGAGGGATTGAGTGACGCGGGAATCGAGATATCGACGACCTGTTCCAGCAGTTCACGCTGTTGCAACGTCGCCTTGGCCGACACCAGGGAGTAGCGTCCACCGCGAAGCACCTCGACACGATCGTCACGGTTATATCGGCGATCCCTATAGACATCCGGCTCGACATCATGCGTCGGCTGATCCATCCCGGTCGTGACAACCTGCGAGGAGGATCCAGGCTGGGCCGGCTTGGTGATGTCGATGGTCACCTTGTCCGCATCGGGGTACTGCGCAGCGAGGCGCTCGCTTTCGGAAGGTGGCTGCGTTTGCTGCTGGGCACAGCCAGCCATCAACGCAACGAGGAATGCTAAGGGGAACAGCCGGGCTTTATTCGGGAAAGTCATGGGTGGAGCCTCGCGCGGAAACCGGAATGATCATGATCAGGTTCACCGTGCCGGAGGCGGGGAAACGCTGCGACGGGAAATGTTAATTGCACCAGCGGTCCTTTTTGCAGGCACAAAAAAAGCGCCCCGGAGGGCGCTGGATTCAGTATGGGATCACTTCCGTCATGTCGTTTATCGTCGCAATCATCTGCCGATCATGGGGCTTTCGGGCACTCCACCCGCACCCGAGATAACCCGCGCAGAACGTCAATGCCTGCTCGGTCGTCTTGAAGTCCTTCAGGAATGTCGCGAGATTGGTGGTTGGTGGCCGCACATACACCGCCATCATGTTCCACTCGTCTCGATACCCCACCTCCAGACTGGCTTGGGCATCGGCAGCGCTA
Source organism: Salinicola sp. (assembly GCA_002695065.1). Lineage (GTDB taxonomy): Bacteria > Pseudomonadota > Gammaproteobacteria > Pseudomonadales > Halomonadaceae > Salinicola. The sequence goes on from NZNW01000006.1 coordinate 41,891, forward strand.
GCCACGATCGCATCGCCGTTGGGACCGCGCCCCGCGATAACCAGCCCAGGAGGCACGGATCCACAGGCTCTCAAGCCCACGACATCCAGCACCTCACCGTGCCATTGACTACCGGCAGCACATTGCCGCGCGATGGCCGCTAACGCCTGAGCGTTGGTTCTGTATGGGCCATGCTCGAAAGCCACGACCGCGTAGGCATTGTCGACCACTGCCAACGACCAGCCCTCCTCGTCTGATGGAAACGGGGCATAACCGCCATCGATCAACGCGTGGTATATGTTTTGAGGGGTTTCACTGTCCCACTCATCGCCAGACAGCTCTGCTCGGATCCGCTGCAGCAGTACCTGATCCTCGGTCGGGGCCAAGGGATCATCACCACCGCAGTTCAGTTCCTCACAGAGGTAGTCGATGTTGACGACCTGCAGGCTATCGCCCGCGATCTCCAGAATTTCCGACGGTATGTCATCCTCCGGTGCCCGTTGCAGAAATCGCAGGGCGGCGAGAATGACGTCGATATCCAGGCTCGCCAGGGTGTATTTGAGAGACTTGCACATGAGGTAGCTCCTTCATGTCGAATGGTGGAGCCACCCCATCGGGAATGGCCCCGATTGGGTGAATGATTTCAGATGAGATTCAAATCAGCGTGAGCCGCGTCATCGAACGCGTGGCGAAGGCATCGAGCGCCTTCTCAGGGGAATCCCCTGAGAAGGGTCTATCCTGCGTATCGAACTCGATCCAGGGACCGTGACCATCTTTACGTTCCACGTCGTACGCTTGGCGCAAGTGACCGATAGGACACGCTGGCCCGGCAGAAGCGCCTTCATAGACGCTGTGAGATTTACCGTTTGCCGAAATCTGCAGGCAGTAAGGTTTCATGCGGATGGCTCCAGTGAAGAACGGAGCCATCCCACCGGGAAATGGCCCCGAGTGGGAGGGATAATGTTAAGTCCGCTAGGCGGCGCTATACTTCAACGCGCTCTCGGTCGGATCTCCAACGACGTTGCTCCAGCGATACCGCCATAGCTTGCCGTCGCCATCCTTGCCAATGAAAAACGTCGCCGTGTGGGCACGCACAAACGTGACCGGCGTCGTTCTTTGACCATTGGCATCCCAGCCAGCCGCCATCTGAATCACCGTACCCGCAGGCATCTCGCTAGCGAGCGTCTTCTGACGTTTGATTTTCAGACGATGCTGACGGCAAGCCTCGCGCCATGCCACAGCAAACTCTGACTGCACGTCGGACTGTTTCAAAAGCCGCTCCGGGCAGTCGTAGTAGTAGGGATGCATGGATTCATCCATGTCCTTGTAACCCCAGCCTCGATCACCTTCGCGACGGCTGCAGGGAGATGGCCCCGACAACAGATACACCGTGATAAAGCGGTAATTCTGCTCCGGCTTGAAGTACAGCAGGTAGAGCACGTTGCCCCGAAGGGAGTGGTCTATGATCTCGAATCGTCCCGGCTCGTTATGCTCATCGAAGATGTGGCGAACCAGTTCGTCGCGAGATGTCGTGGTGTAGGGGACAGTCCAGCCCATGGGAGTTCTCCTGAGTGTGGTTGCATCAGAAGAGACGTCCCCTACAGGGAGCGATCTCCCCTGATGGGTCATGAAGGGTGTGAAACGACAGAACGCCCCAAGGGGCGTTCTGATCGAGGGAGGGCGAAACCTGGTGGCTTCTTCCCGATTTACTGTGTCTTGAGTTCTTTGCGCCGATTGTCTTCCCGATGGATAGCGCGGAAGCTACCCGTCAGGATGACAGCCGATGCCACAAGGAATGGCAGCATGACAAGCGCGTAAGACGAGAAATTGCTCATTGACCATCAGCCTCCTTGGCTGTGTCCGCAATTTGTAGATCCAGTCTAACCTTGCCATAACAGCTCAACAAGGCAATGACCAGCGCCAGTGTTCCTGCAACAGCACCGCTTAAGGCACTCCCAGCGGGACCAATCACGGCACCCACGACACAAGCAGCCAGCACGGTTGATGCGATCCGTTCAAGCGCCTCTGACAGAGCTCGCCATAGCTGCAGGCGGAACAAAGGATCTTGATTCATCGGCATATCTCCAGAGTACTGCGCGGAGAAACACCGCCCGTTTGGGGAGTGAATCCCCAAGCGGGTGGAATGAAAACCGACACTGACGGGAAGCGAACTTCCCGATCAGCGCGGCGAGTAAGGTGAGATCAAGCGGCGACCGTTTCGGCAGCCCCTACCGAGCCCATGTCACCGGTCTGCGGCGCAGTGCCGGCATCCGATGACCGAGCCTCATCCTGCTGAGTGTTGGTCTCTATCGAGGCCGTCTCGTCGCGCCGGGGCGCTTCGTAGACTTTCTCGCCATCGACCTTCACCCAGTTGATGAACAGCAAACGCGCCTTGAGGCTAACGGCAGTTTCACCTGCGCGGTCGCCCTTGGTACGCGTGAACGTATCGGTATAGAGATCACCGAGTTTGAAACCGATCAGAATCTTGGGCTCAGCAAGCCCCTTCTCCTGACGATCGGCCACGGTGGCGCTGAACTTCTTGACCAGTTTCTGGGCTTCCTGACCGCTAACGCGGCAGTCGAAGCGACGATAGTCCACATCATCGGCAGGACCGGTGAGTGCCGATATGTCGCAAGCCCAGAAGGCATCGCCACGTTTCGGGGTCACTTCGCGGATCCGGTTTACGTAACCGACGCCAGTGATGTGCAGGTCGAAGAATTGAGTATCGTTAGACATGGTGTTGCTCCTTTCGGATTGAGTCGACGGAATCCGGGAGACACACCATCCCCATCGGGGAGGTGAATCCCCGGTGGGAGGTACGGCGAGTGCCGTGAATTTGGAGGTAGCATCCAACTCTTGCGAGCGCCGCGTCTCAGGATGCGTTGCGGCGTTGGGATTGCCCCAAAGGGCTAAGGGCGCTGCTATTACCGTCAGCAGCCAACGTGGTACACCATCAGATTACGCCATCGATCGATGGCGTCAACCCAGGATCATCAATCGCAAGGTGGGGCAAGCGATCAGGATCGCCCGCCTCGCCTTGGGATTGAGGACCAGAACTGCGCGTAAGGGTGCCACCAAAACCGGTATCGGGCGGCGAGATCAGGTTGCCATTATGCCAGCACGCTAGGCATGCCCTCGTAAACATGCATCGCGATGCCACAGCATCCAGTCCCGACTCATGGCGTTGGACCGGTAGGATTGTGCGCGGATCCCCGCACAAAAGGAGCCCAGGGGTCAGGCGATGGGCCTCGCCGATGAAAAACAAAGTCCAACCGGTCAGCAAGACATCCCTGGAGAGATGCCTTGCTGACCGGTCAAAACGGGAAGAACAAGAGATGGCCGACAACCGGTCGGCCTGTCTAACAATGAACCTGGAGCCCTATGTACGCCAATACAGTGCAAAGTAACTTGCGGGGGGCACGCGGTCTCACCAGGCGTCGCGCTTTGGGATTGGACCACTGAGGATCCAAAGGGACCGGCTGATAACCGTCAGTCGGCAACGGGGTACGGCTCTGATTATCCAGCAGCATTGCCTACCTGACAAGATGTTATCGACCTCTTCCTGCCGTGGTGGTCTTGGTCTTCTGACGAGAACCTCCTTTCCGCTTACCCTTCTTCCCGATCGGCTTGGTGCCATCGCAATCCGGGTAGCGGGAACACGACCAGAAGGGGCCAATGCTGCTCTTGCGTTGGCGCATTTTGGCCTGACACTTCGGGCAGGTTTCGCTCGGCGCTTCCGGGAGATTCAATTGAGGCCGCTGGAGCGCCAGGTCGACGAGTTTCTTCACCATCACCGTCTGGCGTGACATGAAATCATCCAATGTCATCTGCCCCTCGGCCACCAGGTCCAGCGCTTGCTCCCAAAGCGCTGTCATGCCCGGATTGCTGATCTGCGGCGGCAACGCTGCGATCAGCCCCTGCCCTACGGGGGTAGAAACGATGGTCCGGCCCTTCTTGCGAATAAACCCCCGCTTGAGCAAGGTCTCGATGATACCGGCACGGGTCGCCTCGGTGCCGATGCCGGCACTCTCTCGAAGGCGGGCTCGCAACCGTTCATCCGTAACGAACCGAGCGGCATTCTTCATCGCTGAAATCAGCGCCCCCTCGGTAAAAGGCTTGGGTGGCTGAGTCTGACGATCCTTGACCAGGATATCCCTGACAGAACAGCGCTCCCCCTGACGGAGAGGCGGGAGCGCCTGCGCACCGGCACCCTCCTGCTCATCGTCGTCACCGTCCTGCCCTTTGCCCTTCCCTCGGGGGAATAGCGCTTTCCAACCCTCGACCCGCACCTGGCGTCCCGATGCCATGAATGTCTCGCCGGATAGATCAAGACGCACATCGGTCTGATCGTATTCATGGGCGGGCAGGAACTGTGCCAGGTAATGCCGCCGGATGTGATCGTAAACCCGAAACTCGTCATCGCTCATGCGATCAATCCGGCAAGGTGCCGTGGTAGGAATGATCCCGTGGTGGGCCGTGATCTTGCTGTCGTTCCAGACGTGGCTCTTGAGCGTCTGATCCAGACGTTCGATCAACGGAGAGAGCTTCTGATCCGACTGCAGGAGCGCCTTCACGACCACCCCAACTTCGGAGAGCATCGACGTCGGCAGGTAGCGGCAGTCGGTACGTGGGTAGGTTGTTGCCTTATGGGTCTCGTAGAGTGACTGGGCAATATCGAGCACCTGCTGGGCACCAAAGCCAAAACGCTTCGAGCACGCTTGCTGCAGCGTACCCAGGTCCATCACCAACGGCTGCGCCTCGCGCTTGCGTGATGTTTGGACCGACGCCACTATTGCCGGGCCGTTCTGGCAGCGGGCCACCACCGCCCGCGCCGAATCCTGGTTGATGCAACGCCCTTCCTCGTCGAGCCAGTCCTCGTTCGCCGGCAGCCACTTCGCCCGGAATGCTCCACCTTCCGCCTGTAGGTCCGCAACCACTTCCCAGAACGGCTTCGGCACGAATTTCGCGATCTCCTGGTCGCGCCTCACGACCAGTGCCAGTGTCGGTGTTTGAACCCGCCCTACTGACAATACGCCCTGGTGTCCTTGCTGCTGAGCCAGTACCGAAAACGCGCGGGTCAGATTCATGCCGACCAGCCAGTCGGCACGGGAACGGCCCAGTCCCGCCTGATACAGCGGATACGTCGACTCTCCTGGACGGATACTGGCCAGCGCCTTTCGAATCGATGCCTCATCCAGCGCGGAGATCCAGAGCCTGGAGACGCGGCCCTGATATCGACAAGCGTCGAGGATTTCACGCCCGATGGTTTCACCCTCGCGATCAGCATCGGTCGACACCACCACTTCACTACTCTGCTTGAGCAGCCCCTGGATCACCTTGAACTGCTTGCTGGCATCCTTGCGCACCGTGTTCTTCCACTGCGCGGGCTGGATGGGTAGCGAGTCCAGCGACCAGCGCTTGAGTGCCGGGTCGTAGGCTTCGGGTGGAGCTTGTTCAAGGAGATGGCCGAAAGCCCAGGTGACGACCACGCCATCGCCCTGAAGGCAGCCATTGCCTTTACGGGTCGCACCCAGCACCGCGCCAATATCGCGAGCCTGAGAGGGTTTTTCGCAGAGGAACAATCGAGACATGTCACCGGGCCTCACAGGATGTGTATGTCCCCAGCGTGACGGAGAAGACCGATCGAATCAGCAGAAAACGTTAATTCTCACCATGGCGACAAAATGACTCTCCCGTAAAGCAGATACCCACCCCAATCCGAAATGACGCCACATCATGGGCATGGGCATGGGCAGTCAGTTCAATGTCGCATTCAGTCGCTGGGTCAGCGCTGACTCCATGGCATTGCCATCGTAAGGCAAACGGTCATCAGCCGGTGCCCAACTGTAGTGGATCCTGGACCCCGAACCGTTCTTCTGAATCTGCACCCGCTGCAGGATCGAATATTGCGTGCCACCGAGGGTCTGGGTGCCGTAATCGCCCAGGTCATAGAACGAGCCTGGCGTTACGGTATGTCGCCATGCGGCATCCCCCATCTGCCATTTGGACATCGTGTTCCCCTGCTCGAAATCGCCTTCCGCACGGAATCCAAAGGCGGGCTTGATGCGTGCATAAGCCGTGTCGACATCCAGCGAGCTCTCCACGTCGACCGAGCCTCGCTGTGGCCCTAACGCGTTCACATCCACGGATTCGCCCTGAGCATTCGTCGCCACCTGTTGCGGCGTCTCGTTAGGGTCATAGTTGAGTGGCTCACCCGTGATCGGATTGTTGATGCAGGTCACGCAGACACCATTGGAGTAGTAGTGATCCTTGGCGGCACAACCAGAGAGTGCCAGCCCAATCACAACAGCCATCCCCGCGATCTTGATTTCCATGTCCGTGTCTCCCGTCCAGTTAGAGGGCTTGCGTGCCTTCAAACTCGCGATAGTTGAGGCGGTGTTTTTCTGAGGTATTGAGCTGATGTATCCAGTCGGCCAATTGATAGGCGTTTGGCTGAGCAGGGATTTTCAAGATGGGATGAGAACGGTCGACGGTATCCAGAACCACCGTCCCCAATCCGAGCAGACGCTCCGTTAGCGAGCGGTTGGTGGTGATGTCCCGGATCCGCACCAGCTCGATCTGGTCTCGCCGACGACTCAGGATGCCGCGCGTGTACTCGAGACGCTGATTGGAGAACGCATAGGAGGAGGTTTTTAGGACAAGAAGCTGGAATGCCACAGGAAGCAAGCACACAGCCCAGATCACAATAAGCAAGCCGGCGACCACGCTCTCGGATGCCATGTCAGCGAGAAACCCATACGCCCCCAGGGCATAGAGGACCAGGAAGGTCAGACACGCCCCCATCACGACCCAGCTGATGAATGGCGCGATCAGCACTTTGACCGACGGTTTCACCGTGACGAGCGAGACTTCCTGCGTGGCCGAGTTTCCTGCCACCAGGTTTGCCATATCGGTGTCGGGATCCACTAGGTTCGGGTCCACCGTTCACTCCTTGCCGACCTCGGCCTCGGGTTGATGAGCCGCCTGGCGCTGCTGTTCCAACACCGCCTGCTTAGCCTCGGACTTCGCCAACCTCTTTGCCTGACGCTCGCAGTCATCCTCGATATCGGATAGCCCCTGGCGAGTCATTGGTTCATCGAGCTCCGCGAGTCCCGATCGCAGAGTTCTTGCGACACATCCGTCACCGATTGATGCTTGGCGAACGTCAGCCCTTGGCAACGGTTGGGAATCGTAGACTCCCTCAGCCCCGAATCCAGACAGTCCCATCATCACAACTCCCATAACGGCGTTGCGCCAGGAGCGGAGAACGCACCCGCACACGATGAGAGCAAGGCCGGTCAGGGCAAAGATGACCGCCACGAAATAGCCAATTTCCGCACCTGTCATTCATCATCCCCTTGACCGCTCCCCGCTGGATTCGTCCACTCGCCCTCCGGCCCAGCCGCCTTGGCATAAGCCCCCTGCTGTGTGGCTGGCGAAGATGGTTGTCGAGTGGACTGTCCCTGAGCGGGCTCCAGGACGACTTGTGATACTCGGTAAGGCAGGATCCCGACGCGATCGGCCTGGACCTTGAAGGCCGAGCGATCTTCGCCGGTTTCGCGGTCCTGCCAGGTATCCTGCACCATCCGCCCTGACACCATGACCCGCATGCCTTGCTGGTACAGATTTGCCCAGGCTTGGGCATCGCGATGCCAGATTTCGACGTTGGCCCAGAAGCCCCCTCGATCGACCATGCCGGAATCGGTCAGGACCAGATTGTCGAAACGGACGTTGACACGCAGCAAGGCTCTCGGAGCGTCATTGCCGTTACCGGGAAAGGTACGCAATTCTGGTTGGGTGCCGATGTTGCCTTCACCGTAGAAGCGGGTGCTCATGACAAAACCTCGATAAGGGGGTGTCATGACACTGTGTCCAAAACCTGCCCATCGATCAGTCAAGAATGTTAATCAGGATCGGCATGGTTTCTGCACTGATTCACTACTATCAGTGTTTGGCGTAAATCGTTTCGACGGCCTCAATCTCCTTGATCAGCCGATTCAAGCGAGTCACTTGCCGGGTTACTGCCGCCGTCTTGGCATTGAAGACCAGACGTTCGGTCTCGATCTCGATCAGCTTTCGGCGCATACCGCTGGAGATGCCGCCGTACTCCAAAACAGCCTCGAGTAACTTGCGCCCCATCTGGGTCTGCGCTTTATCTCGCCACTGAATGGGACGGACTCGTCCGCCATGAGTATTGTGCGGTTTCAGCCACAGCCCGACCTGGACCACGGTTGGGTTGTGCCGATTGGCGATGTCGGCTGACTCTTGCCACAACGCCTGGCATTCATCCAACAGCTCATCCCGAAAACGAAGAACCTCCCCCTTACCCTTAAAGGGTTTTAAAAGGCCCTTTGCGTACTGGTTCAGTGCAAAATGTCGTGATCGTTCCAGTGCAGGCGTGGCGGTCATGGTCATGTCCTGTCGGGAGTTAATAGGCTGGCTGCGTCAGTGCTCAACTTTGAGTATTCGATACCCGAGCCCCAGAAGGCCGAGCGTGATGACAAACGCCGGGAAAGACACCATCCAAAACCACCGCTGAAATTGTTCTCTATCCAGCGTCAGGCGGCCATTGGCAATCCGACTGTCCCCAGGATTTGTCAGTCCGGCGGTGTCGTAAAGCCATGCAAAACCGAAATGCAGGCCCATCAGCAGCCCGAGTGTTCCCACGCAAACCACACCGACAATCATCGGCTTTGAGGCGCTACCAGTCGTTTCCGTGTCCTTGGGGGACATTGGATAGTTCCTCCTTTGTTGCCACTGCCAACACCTGGCCCATCGTTCTGGCGTGTTGGTGGCACCAACACCTGCCTCATCGTCCTGGAGTGTTTCCACTGGAAACACCTGGCCCATCGTTCTGGCGTGTTGGTGGCACCAACACCTGCCTCATCGTCCTGGAGTGTTTCCACTGCCAACACCTGCCTCATCGTGAGGATTCGTCCGATTGAGGCTGGGCCGGTGTTGCCTCCGCCTCCTCGTCTGAGTCATCCCCAAGCAACCCCATCGGCTCAATTTGCTCACCGTCCCGATGAATCGCTGGGGCAAACTCGCTTCGCCGTGTGCCTTCCAAAATGTCCTGGGGCAACTCTCCAAATTTCTCTCGCGCCGCCCGCGCCTTGGCGTTGTTCGCAGCGAAGTCATCTCTCGTCGCGCCGCTGAAACCAGGAAACTTGACCGGGAAGTTGCACAGGGAGCGCATGGCGTGGCCGCCCTGCACGCGGATCATCTGCTGTCGTTGGTTGTTGCCGAGGAGCCCAATGTGATGTGCCAGCAAGACATCTCTGACGATCCCGTCGTAATCCATCAGTAGCATCACGGCCTTCCAACCAAACTGCCCGCCCGTGAAAACTGGGGTCACGTACGGCTGTTGGCTCATGTTACGGCTGACGTCCAATCCCTCCGGGATGGCTTCCAGGATGTTGTCGACGCGCTGTCGCACCTGATCCAGCGCTTGCTTGGTCTCATCGAGCTTCTGTTCCAGGCGTAGCAGCCAGTCATCGGCATAAGGATCATCCTTGCCAGCGGCAATGTGGATCCGCCCACACCACAGCAGGTACTGCTTGAGCCCAATGATCTGGGTCTTGCCGCTTTCGACGCCCCGGCCGTGCCATAGCAACACCGATGGGTAGGTATGCAGGGTCATCTCGATCTTGCTTCGTAGCTGCCCAACACGGGGCTCGGTGCTGGCCATGGATCCTTACCTCGGTCAATGCACTGGATGGGGCTCCATCCTTGACGAACACCGGGTCAACACCATAGGGAAAACGTTAAATGGAATTCGTCGGGTTTCTTCGTATCCCCAGCCGCGTCAGCATGGCTTGGCGCTTCGCTTCGGTTTCTTCGGACAGGGGCTGCGGTGTTGCCAACGGCACCACACGGTTTGGCATGGGACGCGGCTGGGGCGGTGCCGCGCTACGCCGCTTGTCCGCGACGGATTGTCCAAACTGGGTGAGTTGGAAATCCCCGCTCACTGCGCGCTTGGCCAGCGTGTGCAAAAACGCCATGGGAGATTTCACCTTCCCGGCATCGAGACGACCGGCGGCCTCGTCGACTACCGCTTGCCGAACATCGTTTGGCAATCCGGTCAGCATGAGCGACACGGCTTCACGTTGATCACCGGACAGTTCGAGCGGCCATGACCACACCAGCGGCGTCACGGATGCCTCGCGCGCCGTAGTATTACCAACAGAATTTGTATTACACCGTACTGTAGTACCGCGCGATGCGTCGGAAACTGCGTCGTAACCCACTGAATTTCGCATGAGTTTCCGCTGGGAACTGGGGATCGCATCACTGGGAAACTCACTGAGTTTCCGTTGGGAACTGGGGGAATCTGGCTGAGTTTCCATAGGAAACTGGGCTTCGGGGGACAGAGTTTCCATAGGAAACTCTGTATCGACTTGCTGCTTTGCCCGCCGATCGAGCCAGGCCAGCCGCGTCGGTGTATCCAGCACGCCGCTATCAGCCAGCTCCTGCTTAACGCATTCGGCGACCGCTGCCACGGCCTGATTGCCGTGGTGTGAGCACTGGATGACGTAGGCCAGATAATCGGGATCCAACGCCAGGGATTCACCGGCGGCCAGGGGCTCGTCATGCAGTACATAGACATTGCCGATCATCCGACCGTTGTCGGTGTTCCTGGCCTTCATGCCGAGCGTCATCCAACGAGTCAATCGGAGAATCGCGATGACGCGTGCCACCGTCTTGCGCGATGCTCTGCGGTTGGCACCGGATCGCAGTAGTGGCTCAAGCTCGTCGTAGGTGGGAAAGGCGGTGGTGCGATCGGTGTTGGACAGTAGCCGGATGACCTGCCATCCGAGGACGTCGACAGCCCCCAGCCGACGATCGAGGAGTAGGGCTCGCGGCACGGTCTCATGGGGGTTGCCCATGAATAACAGACCGTCGAGCCCTTCCACGTCAGACGCCGTAGCATCACCACGGCGCTGAGTCATTGAGGAGGCGGCGCGTCCAATGAGCGCCTGGTAGTGCTTCATCAGGCAACTCCTACGCGCATGACACCCTCATGTTCCTCGGCTGGCACGCTATCCTGTCGGGCCTGCTCGGGCGTGGTCCACTGCTTGATCAAGCTCCAGATCACGGCCAGCGCCAATCCCGTCTCTTCGGCCAGCACGATCATGCCGCGCAAGTCATCTACCGCATCGACACTCGCGGGATCGTGGCTGATCGTCTGCCACCGATTCCAGGCATCGTGTTCCACCGCTTCTTCGGGCATGGGCAAACGCCCTTGGCGACTGGGTACGCCCAGCAGTACCCGCCGAGACGAGCAGTCGTTCGGTGTCATGCCAAAGAAGGTGGAGAGCATCTGGACGCTGGCCCCCAGCGTGATGCATTGATCGACCTGCACATCCCGATCCTGGTCACGATCGATACGCCGTAGCGCCGCATCGAACGTCTGGTGATCCAGTTCAAACCGGGCCACGGCAGGAAACTCATGGATCAAGGCTTCGATCTGACTGGCCTGCAACCGGCTGAGACGTTGCAGCTCCTGATCATTGAAGCCCAGTGCTCGAGCACGGCGCATGTCGCCTTCCCGAATCAGGATCAGCGCCTGGTTAAACAGCGCATGATTGAATTGTGGTGTCATCATGATGCGTTCTCCCCTGCGTTCTCGGGCGTCTGCCGCAACACCCGCATCAGTCGAATGAGCCACCAGACCCGAATCAGCAGGCCGTCCGGCAGACACGCTTGCGTGTCTTCACCATGGCTGCCGACCAGCTCGCCCAACAGTGAGACTTCCGCCGGCATCTGGGGGTCGAAGGTGCCCTGGAGTCCGGCCAGGAGTTGCCAAACCCGTTGAGCGCGAACCGAGGCTTCCCCGGCCAGGGGATTCACCTCGTAACCCAGCCCCTGGTTGGCATTGAGATGCAAGGCGGCCTCGGTGTTCGTGCCACTGACCTCGATGCCTGCCCATTCGCCCAGTGCCTTGATCATCTCGCCAATCTGGACACGCAGATCCCGTGGGCTACGCCGCCAGGCCGGTACGCTCCACAAGTCCGTGATCGGTGCCACGGGGCCACCCGACTGCAGCGGCACGCTCTTGAGGGCAGCGGCTTCGAAATCGATCGCGTCTTCGCCATGCTCTCTCGCCATCATGTGGCGAAGCTGGCGATGTCCAGGCGATTCGTTGTAGGGATCCAGCGTCAGGTCATCGACTAGTGTCGCCTGCTCTTCCGGCGATCGCTCCGGGTGCGGATTGTGCTCTCGCATCAACCCATCGGCATCGAACAGTCCCCCAAAGCCATCATCCTGAGCGCCGCCCCCCTCGGTCTGGCCACCCTGGGGTTGAGGTAGCGCGGCTTGCTCCTCCAACTCGGCGTTGCGGTCTTCCAGCTCCGCCAGGCGCGCCCGCATCTTCTTGATCTCCAACGACTCATCGACGCCGCCGGCTCGGGGCACCGCCGGGCGGCGGTCGGGAGCGGGTGTCGTGTCGACTGGTGAGAGGTCAGTCTCGCCATCGTCGAAGCTCGGAAACCCGAAATCGTCGTTGTCATCGCGGCTGTCGTCGGCATCCAGCGACGGAAGCACCGGCGCGTTCCCGGTAGGCGGGGTCGGTGCCACACCCGGCTTGGGCTTCTCCGGCACGGGGGGATAGAGATGGCGGGCCATGGGGTTGCGCAGGCGCTCGAGCTCGGCATCGACCGTGGTCCAGATATCGGCCTTGTCGTCCTCGCTGGCCGAGTGCCCATGCTTACGCACCGTGAACCAGTTCTTCCACGACATGTCGATCGGATTGAAGTGCAGGCCGGTCTGCTCATGGAGCATGCCCTTCAAGCGGTCCTCGACAAGGTTCCAGGCAAACTCGGTCTGTCCTTCATAATCGAGATGCGACATCTCGTCGTGCCATGCCTGGGCAAAGTCACCGTGGAGCACGCTGTCCAGCCACGCCTGTCCCTCACCGGGGTCGTCCCGATGACGCTGCCAGAAGTCCCGGCAGCGGCCCCAGCACTCTTCGCAGAATTGGCGGTAGGAAATCAGAGTCCGTACTTGTGATTGTCCAAAACCACTCTCCAGTGTCATGGGAATCGTGGGCAGAAAATGCTCGATGGTATAGAGCATCCGGCTGATATGGCTGTGGTTGATGGTGTAACCCAGCGCCTGCAGGCGTTTCGTCAGCTCCCGCTGAGACACCGCCTTGCCTTCCGTCTCCTCGATCATTCGCTTGGCCTCGAAGATGCCCCGCGCCCGCTCGATCCAGGAGAGCTGGCCCCGGTTGTCGTTCTCGGCCAGGTGACCGGCGAGCACGTGGATCTCGCCCTGCCACGGGATGTAGTGACAGTCCTGCCGGAAATACCGTTCGTCCCCCGTCTCCTGGTAGAGCTCGTTGAGAATCGACAGGCGCGTATTGCCGCCATCGGAGATCATGAACTTGTCGTCACCGGGGCGTTGGGTGACGGTCAGCTTCTGCTTGAGTCCCACCGCCTGGATCGACGCCTTGATGTCGTCATAGGCGGGATTGCGCTGCGTCCGGGGATTGCGGTCGTAGGGCCGCAACTGGTCCAGGGTCAACGTCATCGACATCTCGACCGTTGGGGCCGGCAACCGATCCGCCGGCTTGGAATTTAGCGCCGGTCCCGGCTGCTTGAGCTTTGCCGTAATCTCGTCGGGAGTCACTGTGTGCTTACTCATGATCAAAGCTCCGGCTGCCGTGACGGGAACACATCACGGGTAAACAGGTGGTCCAACTGCCGACTCAGCCGATCGATGCCCTGCATCAAACGGAAAAGATTCAAGTCCTGTCGGGTCTCGGGCGGGTGACGCTGGGCTAACGCCGTCAGGCTGCGACGCAGATCGGACAGGTTGTCACTCACGATCACCAGCAGCTCGAAATCGCTGAGCGAGTGATACTGCCACTGCGTCCAGCGCAGGCTGTGATGCGGCTGCATCTCCAACTGGCTGGCCTTGTCGCAGGCCATATGGAACACCAGCCAGGTATCGGCGAGCCGTGAACGAATCGAGTCATCATCACGTCCCGAACACACCTCGGGGTGGTTGGTGAACCATTCGTCGAGCACACGCGACCAGTCTGCGAAGGGGTCCATCGCGCCCAGCACCAAACACTCACGGGGATCCAAGTAGCGCTCGACACCCATCACCGTCGCCTCTCGATAAGGGAAGTTGAGAATCCTAGCCATGGGACAAGGCCCTCCGTTCGTCCTGGGCAACGCTCGAGTGCAGTCGCGCCCGACGACCGGCCTCGAAGCCGCGCGACATGGCTTTGTGGTCTGCCGCTTGCTGCCCTCGATCGATGGCGTTCATTTCTTTGAGCGTGGTGTAGTAGCGCTGCTTGTAGTGATCGATCGCAGTAACGGTGTCGGTTGCTATCTCGACCGGCACGATGTGCTCGTAGGCGCCCAGCACCCAGGCCGAAGCGAAGGCATCGGAACGTCGAATCTTGGTGATCCGCTTGGCGCGTTTGCTCATGCCCGACAGAAAGGCACGCCGATCCGTGACGAGTTGGCGCTGCAGCACCTCGAAGGCGTAAGCCGCGATGCGGGCATGACTTTGCTCGCCCAGGAAGGCGTAGAAACCTTCCCAACCCGTGAAGGTCGGCCTGGCCTCGTAGACGGCCAACGTGCCGAACGCCGCGTTGACCAGTGCCGCGAGTCGATCGAGCCACTTGGGCGGCTTGCGCCCCGCTGCCGCCTGCGTGGTGGCGCGCCCGATCGTGGACGCAGCAACATCCAGTTCATTGATGCCGTGGTCCACCATCAGGCGCTGAGCCTGACGTAGGGCGATACCCGCCTCATGCTCATTGGCCGAGCGGGATAGGGCCAGGCAGCGCTCGATCTTGCGAAGGATGCGGTCGGAAGTCATTGGCCACCTCCCACCGGATAGCTCTGCGTGACGAGAGGATCTTCAACATCACTGGGTGACCGTCCTGCTAACTGCTGACGAATCCATTCCGGAGTGATACCAAGAAATGCCAGGACGTCTCTGACGTCACCGTTGAGAACAATCATCTGATCGACGCTTAACGCACATCGACCGCGCATGCCCGGAAACGCGTGGTGTGCGCGGTACCAATGCCGCGTGCAGTTGGGCAAGTCGTAGATCGGCTTGCTGGAAGTGCACATGGGTTGCAACAGATCCGCCAACAATCCCCGCACCCGAGGAGAGAGTGCTTCCAGTGCCGCGTTACGTTGATCACTCATGCTTCGCCCTCCTGCTGTTTCTGGATCCGGCGAAGCCTGGCCAGCACGTTCTTTTCGGCTCTGGCATCGCTGGGTGAGTAGCCGGTAAACACCGGTGGACAGCCCGCTTTCAGGAATCGCAGATGACCGCCTCGGGTCCGCTCGACGTCCCAACCGTGATGCACCGCGAAACTCACCACACGCTTCATGGACCGGTTCGAGCAGCGAATCGGGAGTGAATCAGCCATGACGCACCTCCCCGAGTCGTCGAGCGCTAGCGGTGATCTCCTGACGAAACAGATCCAATTGCCCCTCGATCGCTCGCAGCAGGCGGTCTCGTTCCTGCCGGATCTGGCGGCACTCTTGCGTCAGAGACACCAGCTCGGCTTTCTTCCTGACCAGTTGGAGATCCAACGATTGAATGTCGGTTGCCAGTGTCATGACGCCATCCTCCTTGCCGCCATGTCGGCCTGGCGACGCAAGGAGAGTTCCTCGAAACGCGCCATCCACTGCTGGTAGGCGTGATCCATCGACCAGGGCTGGATGTGGACGGGCAGCGGCACCACCCCCGCCAGGCAATCCCATGCCTCCCCTTCGCAAAGCAGGTCGCGCCGTTCGGTGGCCAGCAAGATCAAGTCGATGTTCTTGATGCACGGGTCCATGCTGCCGGGCAGGCCAAAGCGCGCCGCGATGGCTGCCCAGAAGCGCTCCTCGACATCCTTGAAGGCCGGGATCATGGCTTTCAGGGGAGAGACCATATCGCCGACATAGGCTTCGGTCGCATCGTGCATCAGTGCGGTGAGCTGGTGCTCTGCCGGCACGAACTGACTGGCGAGCACGCAGTGCTGCGCCACGCTGTAGTGCTGACGGGTATGACCACCGAAGCGACAGATACGACTCAGGGACCGCCCGATGTCGGAAGGATCGATCATGTGTGGCGTGGGACTCGCCATGTGGACCGAAAGACCGGAATGCGTGGTGATGAAACTCATGCCCCACCCTCCTGTGTCTGCTTCCACGCCAGGGATTCGAAGCGTGTACTTTCTCCAAGAAAGGCCAAGTGGACAGTGCCCAGCGGACCATTGCGCTGCTTGCCGACGATGAGCTCGGCCAAACCCTGGTTATCGGGGTTCTGGGCGTTGTAGACCTCATCGCGGTAGACGAAGGCGATGACATCGGCATCCTGCTCGATGGCGCCGGAGTCACGCAGATCGGCCATGACGGGACGCTTGTTGGGGCGCGTCTCCAGACCGCGATTAAGCTGTGAGAGCGCGACGACCGGGCAATCGAGATCCTTGGCCGTCGCCTTGAGGATGCGCGACACCTTGGAAATTTCGTTGGTGCGGTTTTCGCTACCGGGTTCTTCCAGCAGCTGGAGGTAGTCGACGAGGATCAGTAACGGCTTGCCGTGACGCCGCATCAGGCGGCGAGCGCGGGATTTGAGTGAGGTCGCGGTCAAGCCTGACTGGTCGTCGATCACCAGGCGGTTCTCGAACGACAGCATCTTGTTGGTGGCCAGCGTCAGCTTGTCCCACTCATGGTCTTCCAGCTTGCCGGTGCGCAGACCGCGCAGGTTCAGCCGCCCCTGGCTGGCCAACATTCTGAGCATCAACTGGTCTTCGGGCATTTCCAGTGAGAACACGAAGGCCGGCGCGGTCGCCCTGTCGCTTCGCCCTTCTGTCAGCACCAAGGCGTTCTCGACCAGATTGAGCCCGAAGGTGGTCTTGCCCATGGAGGGACGACCAGCGATGACGATCAGGTCGCTGTTCTGCAGGCCGCCGGTCAGTGCATCCAGATCCTTGAAGCCGGTCGGGGTGCCGGTAATGCCATCCTTGGCATTGAAGGCGCGATCGATGGTGTCGACTGCCCCCGAAATCGCCGCGCGAAGATCGAAGGCTTTCTGTTGGCGATCTTCGGCCAACTCGAATAGGTGACGTTCGCTGTCCTCGATCAAGCGCTTGCTAGGCAGCTTGCCCTCGGTCGCTGACTGGTTGAGGGTGCTGCCCATCTTGGCGAGCTGCCGGCGCAGTTGATGCTCACGCACGATGCCGGCATAGGCGACGATGTTGGTCGCTGACGGCGTGTTGCGAGCCAACTCGGCCAGGAAGGCCAGGCCACCCACGCTCTCAAGCTGGCCGTCCTGTTCCAGGTGTTCGGAAAGCGTCACCACATCGATCGGCTGATTGTCCTGGGCAAGCGCGTGCATCGCGGCAAAAACACGGCGATGCGCGATGCCGTAGAACGCTTCGACGGACAGGATTTCGACGATCTCATCGAAGCGATCGTTGTCGAGCATCAGCGAGCCCAGCACGGACTGCTCGGCTTCAATGTTGTGAGGCGGAACCAGCCCCATCCATTCGGTGGAATTCGCGGGAGTGAACGTCTCAGTGGACATGACCCACCCCCGTGTTTTTGCTGGATGACGCGCCGACCGCTTGGATCGCCTCCGCCCACTCGGGGTAGAGCTCGGCGGCGACGGCCTTGATCTGGTCTCCACAAGCGGGCGATTTACGGCGATAGGGTTTGGTGGACTCTATGCGGTGGACTGGCAGGCTTCTCAGGGCAGCGGTGCGATACGCCGACAGGTTAACCAGTGACGCATTGAGAACTCGGATCCCGGCATCATTACCTTCGGCGAACATGCTGCGGATACTGCCCGCGATCTCTCGGGCATCGCGAAGCTGGTCCGACATTTTATTGAGCAGGACCGCGAGGGGTGGGACGTCAAATCGGGTGTACTGCGACAGTTCCTGCAGCTCTTTCATCAACCCCTGCGTGCCACGCACGAACTCACGAGCCGTCAGTAACTCAGGAACAATGGGAGAGACAATCTGGTGGGCGGCCATGACGGCCATCTCGAGGACGACAGAGCGTGCGCCCTGTGTGTCGATGAGGATGGTGTCATAGCGTTCGGCGAACCGTTCCAGTAGCCCGATCAGGCGAAAGCGACCATTGGGGGCGTTGAGCAATAACTGCTGCAACTGACTCTGGTGGTCGTTCGACATGATGATGTCGAGGTTGGCAATGGCGGTATGGGAGATGATCTGATCGAGATCCACCAGGTCGGTGGCGAGCAGTTCGTAGGCCCCGCCGGACGCGGTATCGGTGATGTCGTAGTAGGTAGAGAGGGTCGGCTGGGAGTCCAGGTCGATGAGGAGTACCCGGAAGCCCGCATCGGCCAAAAGGCCGCCAAGATTGGCTGTGACGGTGGTTTTACCGACGCCACCTTTGGAACAAACTGTTGCAAGAACACGCATTGACTCGCACCTCGTCCAAACCATGAATGGAGCGAGTGCAGGGCATGCAGAGGCGTTGTATTGCGGAGGAGTTGGCTCCCTGAGCAGGACTCGAACCTGCGACCCAGCGATTAACAGTCGCTTGCTCTACCAACTGAGCTATCAGGGATCGATGTGAGCACTTTTCGACGCGATGATAGCGATGGCTCCCCGAACAGGACTCGAACCTGTGACCCAATGATTAACAGTCATTTGCTCTACCAACTGAGCTATCGGGGATCGTCGTTCACCGCTGGCTGATGATGTTGGCTCCCCGAACAGGACTCGAACCTGTGACCCAATGATTAACAGTCATTTGCTCTACCAACTGAGCTATCGGGGACCATCTTCAGCACGCGGCGTAGTATACGCGTTGAGTCTTTTGCGTCAAGGCCGGGGTACAGGATTTCTCGAATTGCCGGAAAGGAATAATCGAACACAATCAATACGCTGCGCATCCCCTCTCCCCTCCTCGACAGGCCTGATGACCGTGCAGAGCGCATCCGGGCGAACGAAGGGATTTCGCGGAGACGGTTTCGCGGGAATAGGGAGGATAAGCGTTGGTGGCTACGCCCTGATTCGAACAGGGGACCCCATCATTATGAGTGATGTGCTCTAACCAGCTGAGCTACGTAGCCGACGCTGCTGCCTGGAAACGGCAGACGTTGCCGAGTGACAACGGGGGCGGACTATACCTGCAGGCTCGTCGAAGGACAAGCCTGCAATGAGAATCGGCGCGATTTTCGGCTCGTTTTCCCACATCCGCCCTGGCGATGGCTCAGACGCCCAGCGCTTCCTTGACCGCCGGCAGGCCCGGTTCGCCATCGACCGTCTTGACGCCCTCGAGCCAGCCGTCCAGCGTCTCGGGATGCGCCTTGAGCCAGGCGCGGGCCGCGTCCTTCTCGTCCTCGCCGTCGTCCATGATGCTGCCCATGACCTCGTTCTCCATGTCGAGCGTGAAGCTCAGGTTCTGGAGCAGTTGGCCGACATTGCCGCACTCGTCGATGTAGCCGGCGCGGGTGTTGGTATAGACGGTGGCGCCGCCGTAATCCGGACCGAAGTAGTCATCCGCGCCGGAGAGATAGCCGATATCGAAGTTGGTGTTCATCGGGTGCGGCGCCCAGCCCAGGAACACCATCCACTCCTTGCTCTGGGTACGCGCCCGGACCTCGGCGAGCATGCCGGCCTCGCTGGAGTCGACCAGTTGCCAGTCGCCCAGGCCGAAGGCGTCGTCATCGATCATCTGCTGGATGATCATGTTGCCGTCGTTGCCCGCTTCGATGCCGAACAGCTTGTGGCCGAACTGGTCCGCATGTTCGTCCAGGTCGGCAACCGAGGTGACACCGGCGTCGATGACGTATTCCGGTACCGCCAGGGTGTACTTGGCGCCTTCCAGGTTGGCGCGCGGACGGTCGACCTGCCCTTTCTCGATATAGGGGCCGCTGATCGACTTCATCGACGGCATCCAGTTACCCAGGAACACATCGAAGTCGCCGCCTTTCATGCCCGCGTAGGCCACCGGCACGGAGACGGTATCCGAACTCGCCTCATAGCCAAGACCTTCGAGCACGACGCTGGCCAACGCGGTCGTCGCCTGGATGTCGGTCCAGCCCACCTCGGCGAAGCGGACGGTCTGGCAGCTCTCGGGCTCCTGCGCCTGGGCCAAAGGCGCCGCCGCCAGGCCGGCACCGGCCAGGGTCCATAGAATCGGCTGATATCTCATGGTGCTTGAACTCCCTGAACGTATTGTAGATTTTGGTCAATAACCACTGATTATCGAATGTTAGATTTTCCATTCGATGACACAATACACTAGTTTTTGTTGATTGACCGTTCAATAAAAAATTTCCATAATGGGCGACGGATGACATCGCCGGTTCGATAGAAGCCGGGTTTCCCGGCGATGACTGGAAACCCGAGCCAAAACGGGTTATCCGTAAGGTTGGATTACGTCAGCCCCGATGCAGGAGTAAAGGCCTTGCCGAAAGTCGGTATGCAACCCATTCGCCGCCGCCAACTGATTCAGGCGACGCTGGAGGCGATCGACGAGGCGGGGCTGGCCGATGCCACGATCGCCAGGATCGCCAAGCGCGCGGGCGTCTCCACCGGCATCATCAGCCACTACTTCGCCGGCAAGGATGGGCTGCTCGAAGCGACCATGCGCCACGTCCTGAGCGATCTGGGCAACGCCGTGCTGGAACGGCGCGCGGCACTGGGCAACGCCCCGCCGGAGGCGCATCTGCACGCCATCATCGACGGCAACTTCGATCGCAGCCAGACCAGCCGTTCGGTAATGAAGACCTGGCTGGCCTTCTGGGCCAGCAGCATGCATCACCCCCCGCTGCAGCGGTTGCAGCGGGTCAACGACCGCCGGCTCTACTCCAACCTGAGCTGCCAGTTCCGGCGCGTGCTGCCGAAACGGGAAGCCCGAAACGCCGCGCGCGGGCTGGCCGCCCTGATCGACGGCTTGTGGCTGCGTGGCGCCCTGGCCCAGGAGGGCCTCGACGTGGACCGCGCCCGCCAGCTGGCCTACGACTATGTCCGGGTACAGCTCGAGACCGCCCGTCACAGTCGAACCCGCGCCAACGACTACGCTTGAAGGCACACGCGCCGAGCCAACGCAATCGATTCAACAACCGGATTCAGGCCGCCGAAACAGCGGCCACGCCATTTCATTCGCCATTCGAAGGAGAGTCATCATGGCACGACTCGAGACGCAGACACTCTACATCGACGGCCGCCACACCCCGGCCAGCGGCAACCAGACCTTCGACGCCGTCAATCCGGCCAATGGCGAGGTCATCGCCAGCGTGCAGCAGGCGACCGCCGCCGATGTCGACAAGGCCATCGAGAGCGCCCGCCGCGCCCAGCGCCAGTGGGCGGCGATGACCGGCATGGAGCGTGCGCGCATCCTGCACAAGGCAGTCGCCCTGCTGCGCGAACGCAACGACGAACTGGCCGAGCTGGAAACGCTGAACACCGGCAAGCCGATCAGCGAGACGGCCAGCGTCGACGTGGTGACCGGCGCCGATGCGCTGGAGTACTTCGCCGGCCTGGCGCCGAGCATCGAAGGCACCCAGATTCCGCTGCGCGAGGACTCCTTCGTCTATACCCGCCGCGAGCCGCTGGGGGTCATCGGCGCCATCGGGGCCTGGAACTACCCCATCCAGATCGCCTGCTGGAAAGCCGCCCCGGCCTTGGCCGCGGGTAATGCGGTGGTGTTCAAGCCGAGCGAGGTCACCCCGCTGACGGCGCTGAAGCTGGCCGAGATCTTCACCGAGGCCGGCCTGCCGGATGGCGTGTTCAACGTGGTCCAGGGCGACGGCAGCGTCGGCGCCATGCTCACCGAGCACCCGGGTCTTGCCAAGATCACCTTCACCGGCGAGGTGGGTACCGGCAAGAAGGTGATGTCCGCCGCGGCCGGCTCCACGCTCAAGGACGTCACCATGGAACTGGGCGGCAAGTCGCCGCTGATCGTGTTCGACGACGCCGATCTCGACCGTGCCGCCGACGGCGCGATGATGGCCAACTTCTACTCCAGCGGCCAGGTCTGCACCAACGGCACACGGGTGTTCGTGCACCGCTCGGTCAAGGACGCCTTCGAGGCCAAGATCGTCGAGCGGGTCAACCGCATCAAGGCCGGCGATCCGCTGGATCCGGAGACCAATTTCGGCCCGCTGGTCAGCTTCGAGCATCTCGAGAAGGTGGCGAGCTACCTGGAGATCGCCAAGCAGGATGGCGCGCGCCTGCTGGTGGGTGGCGACCGCATGACCGAGGGCGATTTCGCCAAGGGTGCCTGGGTCGCGCCCACCGCCTACACGGATTGCGATGACGACATGCGTATCGTCAAGGAAGAGATCTTCGGTCCGATCATGTCGATCCTCGCCTTCGATGACGAGGAAGAGGTGATCCGCCGCGCCAACGACACCGAGTACGGCCTGGCCGCGGGCCTGTTCACCGAGAGCCTCAACCGCGCCCACCGCGTCATCCACCGGATCGAAGCCGGTATCTGCTGGATCAACACCTGGGGCGACTCCCCCGCGGAGATGCCGGTGGGCGGCTACAAGCAGTCGGGCATCGGCCGCGAGAACGGTGTCGAGACGCTGGCGCACTATACCCAGACCAAATCGGTGCAGATCGAGATGGGGCCGTTCGCCTCGGTGTTCTGACATCAGCGACGGGCGCCGGGCCATGAGCTGCGAGCTGAAGGTCACAAAGCGGAAAACCGGCGCGGGCAAGGGAAATCATCGGCTAACGTCTAAGGTTTGGCCCCTTCGCTCGTAGCTCGTAGCTCGTAGCTGCTGTTTAGCGCCCCGAAGCCGGCGCAGTCGTAGCTCGTAGCTCGTAGCTCATAGCTCGTAGCTCGTAGCTCGTAGCTCGTAGCTCGTAGCTCGTAGCTCGTAGCTCGTAGCTCGTAGCTCGTAGCTCGTAGCTCGTAGC
>NZNW01000071.1 GCA_002695065.1 Salinicola sp.
CGGGACCCGGTCGGTTTTCGCTTGTTGAGCTTCGCGGCGTCTTCCTCGACCAGTTTCAGTTCTTCGTAGACGCGGTGTAGTCGGCCCTTCAACTCCTCCTGGTCGTCTTTCATGCTCTCGGATTCGTCGAACATCCAGACCGCGAGCACTTTTTCTGTCCGCATCAGTCGGAGCAGTTCCTGTGTCAGGCGATCCAGTGCGGCGCCGTAGCCTTCCACCAGCGCTCCGACTTCGCCGGTGACTTCCGTTTCACCCAGGTCATCCCCCAGCACGCAGGCGATTCTCGCCTCGAGCCCCTGTGATTCGAGCTCTCGCCGCAGGCGTCGCGCCGCCGCCACGGGGTTGGCGGCGCCGCCGTTGGTGATGATCGGGATGCCGTGCGTCAGGCAGGACGCGAGGATCGGCTCGAGAAACGCGAACAGATGTGTGGCGTAGCCGAGATCGGGATCGTCCAGCCGCCGCAGCTGGGCCTCGGCCAGGGTGCGCTCGGCCAGCAGCTCGAAGAACAGATAGCGCGGGCCGTCGCGTTCGGCGAGCGCCGCCACCAGCGCGATCGCCGCGTCGGGTCGGTCGCCGGCAAAACCGGCCCCGCAGCCGATATGCGCCAGTCGTGTAGAGGGAGAGGACATGTTGGATCCGTCGATTCATCGATGGAGAGACAATGGCGCAGCGCGACAACATCAGGCAAAGCCATATATCTTATGAATTGATAAAAGATTTCTATTTGGAGCCAGGATGTTTCATCAGCGGCAGCTGCAGGCATTCGTGCGAACCGCCGAGTTGGCCAGCTTCACGCGGGCGGCGAAGGAAATTCACCTGTCGCAGCCCGCGCTGAGCTACCTGATACGAAAGTTGGAAGGGGAATTGGGCATTGCGCTGTTCGCGCGCAATACCCGCACCGTGGTCCTGACGGAGGGCGGCGCGCTGTTCCTGGGCCACGCCCGGCGTATCCTCGCCGATATGTCGCTGGCGCTGGACGATACTCGCAACGTGCGCGAACTCGAGCAGGGCAAGTTCACGGTGGCCGGGCTGCCTTCGGTGGCCTCGTCCCTGCTGCCGAGGACCATTGCGGCCTTTCGCAAGCGTCATCCCAAGGTGACCGTCGTCCTGCGCGACGGCTTGGCCGACCAGGTTCACCAGTGGGTGAGTCGGGGGGAGGTCGACATGGGGCTGGGTTCGCCGCTGCAGCGGGATCGGGAGCTCGATTTTCAGCCGCTGTTTCACGACGATCTGCTGCTGATCACGCCGCCGCGGGTGGTGAGGCGCAGCGAGTCGCCCTGGTACGGGCTCGACCAGATGCCGTACATCGCCATGACCCCGGGCTCGAGTGCCAGGCACTACGCGGATCTGGCGATGGAGCACGCCGGCAGGCAGGTCGCGCCCACCTGGGAGGTGAGCTTCATGAGTTCGGCGATCGCGATGGTGAGAGCGAAGCTGGGATACGCGCTGCTGCCGGCCTCCAGCGTCGATGTCTTCAATCTCGACGATATCACCCGGCTGCCCGTCAACATGCGCGAGCCACGGGAGATCGGCATTCTCCGGCGCAAGCCGCTGCACGCCTCGCCGGCACTGGAGGCGTTCCTTCGCCAGTTGCGCAAGCAGACCCCGTCCACCGATGACCCTGCCACCGATGAGAACGGGAGCGCTTCCCCGGCCTAGCCCCCGAACGCGTAGCGCCGCTCCAGCCGCTCGAACAGCAGGTCGGTGACGATCGCCAGCAAACCGACCAGCAGCGCGCCCTGGATCACGTAGGCCAGGTTGTTGCCGACCAGGCCGGCGATCAGTGGCGTGCCCAGGCTCTTGGCGCCGACGGTGGAACCGATGGTGGCGGTGCCGATGTTGATGATCACCGAGACGCGAATGCCGGCGATGATCACCCGCATCGCCAGCGGCAGCTCGACGCGGCGCAGGATCTGCCAGCGACTCATGCCGTTGCCGCGGGCCGCCTCCAGCGTGGTCTGCGGTACCGTACCGAGGCCGGCGATGGTGTTCTGAATCACCGGCAGCAGGCCGTAGAGCGACAGCGCGATGATGGTCGGGGTGAAGCCGAAGCCGGCCAGCGGCACGGCGATGGCGAGCACCGCGGCGGGGGGGAAGGTCTGGCCGATGGCGGCCAGCGACGACACCATCGGTTCGAACTCGCGCCCCACCGGGCGGGTCACGAACAGGCCGGCGGCGATACCGATCGTCACCGAGATCAGCGACGACACCAGCACCAGCCCGATATGCGCCAGCATCAGGTTGAGGAAGCTGTCGCGGGCGTAGAGTGGGTTGCCGAGATCGGGAAACAGGGCGCGAAACAGCGGCTCGAGCTGGGCCATTCCCAGCGTCAATGCGATCAGCAGCGCAATCAGGATCAGCAGCACGCCATTGCCGGCGGAGGCCGCACGCAACTGTCGGGCGCTTCGAGCTGCGCCGCTCATGAGGCCGGCTCTCCGGCGTGCAGCCCGCCGTCCGACTCGATTCCCATGATGCCCTGCATGCCCACCTCGCCGATCAGCTTGCCGGTCTCATCGACGACCGGCAGTACCATGACGCGATACCAGACCATCCGCGAGAGCGCCTCCTTCATGCTCATCTCCGGCGTGGCGATCCACTCCGCCCTGACGTCGGTGTGCCGATGCTGGTCGTCCAGCCGGGCGCCCTCAAGGACGATCGGCCGGCCGGCATCGTCGAGTCGCCAGCAGTGATCGAGGCCGGGCAGCGTGGCGTGATGCGCCAGGCTCGGTGGGCGCTGGTACTGATGGACCCAGCGCCGCGAGAGCAGCTTGAGACCCAGATCCGCCTGGCCGAAGAACTCGCGAACGAAGTCGTCCGCGGGTTTCACCATCATCTCGATGGGGCGATCGTACTGGACCAGCCTGCCGCCGTTGAGCAGCGCGATACGGGTCGCCAGCTGCAGCGCCTCGTCCATGTCGTGGGTGACGAATACGATGGTCTTGCCGGTCTGCCGGTGAACCCGGCGCATTTCCGCCTGGAGCGCCTCGCGGGTGATCGGGTCGACCGCGCCGAACGGTTCATCCATCAGCAGCACTTCCGGATCGGCGGCGAGCGCGCGGGCCACGCCGACCCGCTGCGCCTGGCCGCCGGAGAGCTGGTGCGGATACTTGTGACGGAACTCGGCCGGGTCGAGATGGAACATCGCCATCAGCTCGTCGACCCGATCGTCGATACGGGACTTCGGCCATTTCAACAGCTGCGGCACGGTGGCGATGTTCCGGGCCACGCTCCAGTGGGGGAACAGCCCGGTCGACTGGATGGCGTAGCCGATCCGCCGCCTGAGCTGCTCGGCCGGCAGCTCGGTCACGTCGTCGCCGTTGAGAATGATGCGGCCACCGCTCAGCGGCACCAGGCGGTTGATCATCTTCAGGGTGGTCGACTTGCCACAGCCGGAAGGGCCGATCAGCACGCCGAACTCACCGGTCTCCAGCGTCATCGAGACGTCCTCGACGACGTTCTTGCCCGCGTAGGTCTTGGTCAGCCCTTGCAATTCAATCATGGGTCTTTCCTGATCGGTGCCTGAAACGGCGTCAGCGAGTGCCGGATGGGCGACTCAGGCTGACCAGAATCTGCAGCGCAAAGTCGGCGATGACCGCCAGCACGATGGTCGGGATGGCACCCAGCAGCACCAGATCTATGGCGTACTGGCCCAGCCCCTGGAAGATGAAGGCACCGAAGCCGCCGGCGCCGATCAGCGCGGCGACCACCACCAGCCCGATCGCCTGGACGGTGACGATGCGCAGCCCCGACAGGATCACCGGTAGCGCCAGCGGGATCTCCACCCGCCACAGAATCTGGCGCGGTGTCATGCCCATGCCGCGGGCCGCCTCCAGCGCACCGGTCGAGACGCCGGCGAGGCCGGAGTAGGTGTTGCGCACGATCGGCAGCAGCGAGTAGAGCACCAGGGCGATGATCGCCGGCGCCACGCCGATGCCGCTCACACCCAGCTCGCCCAGCCACGGCACGGCCCGGCCGAGCGCCGAGAGCGGCGCGATGAGCAGCCCGAACACGGCGATCGACGGCAGTGTCTGGAACACGTTGAGCACGCTGAACAGGCCGTTGCGCAGGCGGGCCCGACGATTGGCCAGCAGGCCCAGCGGCAGCCCGATCAGCAGGGCGGGCAGCAGCGCACCGGCGACCAGCAGCAGGTGTCGCACCAACTGGTCGATGAAGTTATCCCGCTGATTGGCGAATTCGCGCATGATCGACAGCGGCGAGAGCAGCTCGCCGGAGAAGCAGACGCCGATCACCGCCAGCGCCGCGACGCCGTAGAGGGCACGGCCCGCCGGGCCGAGACGCAGCCGTTGCAAGGCATCGATGGCGATCAGTGCGCTGACGAACAGCAGGATCCAGAAGGTCGCGCCCTGTGAGACACGAGCGGCCGGCGAGGCCTCGTCCAGGGCGCGGTGGGCGTAGGCCCCGAGTGCCTGGAGATCGAGCGCCAGCAGCGGCAGGGTGGCGCCCAGCGACAGCCACAGCGCGATGCGTCGCGGTAGCGGCCCGGCCAGCGCCGCGACCAGCAGCAGGATGCCGATCAGCGCGAGGGCCGCGAGCTGCCAGCCGGCCAGCGCCTGCCACAGCATGACCGGCTGGCCCGACACCAGCCGATTGGGCGACAGGCTGGCAAAGGGCAGCAGCGCGACGCTGGCGACGGCGGCGACCAGCAGCGTCGCCAACACCCGGTTGCCGATCAGTCGACGTCCTTCGGGCGGAGTCACGATCGAACTCAGTCCAGCAGGCCTTGCTCGGTCAGATAGTCATGGGCGACCTGGTCCGCCGGCAGTCCGTCGACCTGGATCTTGCCGTTCAGCGTCTGCAGCGTCTCGCGATCAAGGGATTCGAACACCGGCTTCAGCAGCTCCTCGATCTGCGGATAGGCCTCGAGCACCGACTGACGCACCACCGGGGCCGGCTCGTAGACCATCTGCACGCCCTGGGGATCGTCCATCACCTTGAGCCCTGCGGCGGCGATGGCGCCGTCGGTGCCGTAGACCATGGCGGCGTTGGTGCCGCTGGTGCCCTCGGCAGCGGCACGGATTGTGGCGGCGGTGTTGCCGCCCGAGAGCACCAGCAACTGGTCTTCGCCAAGGGTGAAGTCGTAGGCGCGCTGGAAGCTGGGCAGCGCCGCATCGCTCTCGACGAATTCGGCCGAAGCGGCCAGCTTGATCTCGCCGCCGTCACTGACCCACTGGCCGAAGTCGGCCATGCTGGAGAGGTCGTTGTCATCGGCCACGTCCTGGCGTACGGCGATGGCCCAGGTGTTGTTGGCCGGTGCCGGCGTCAGCCACGCCAGCTGATGCGCCTCGCTGTCGGCAGCCTTGATCTTGTCGTATCCCGCCTGCTCGTCCTTCCAGGCCGGGTCGTCGGTAGTGTCGGTGAAGAACGCGCCGTTGCCGGTGTATTCGGGGTAGAGATCGATATCGCCCGCCACCAGCGCCTGACGCACGATGTTGGTGGGGCCGAGCTGCAGCCGGCTATCGACCGGCAGGTCGGCGTTCTCCAGCACGTCGACGATCATGTTGCCGAGCAGGGAGCCCTCGGTGTCGATCTTGGAGGCGACGCGAATCGGCTGCTGGTCGTCCTGCGCTACGGCCTGACCCATGCCGAGGCTGGCGGTGATCGCCGCGGCGGCGACGGAAGTGATGATTCGAACGGAGAGCGACGGGCGCATGGCGGCGTTCCTTTGCGATCGGTGAGCTTGAAGACTCGGTTGTTGTGAGTCGTCCGTCCGGGACGGCTTGTCGTGGCTGACCTGGGCCAGGGCCGGTCAATGAGAGTTTGAGTCTAGCGGCAGTGCGCCCGGTCGACCACCCGATGCCGAGTTCGGCGTGACCTGCTAGGCTTGGCGAACCCGAAGTGGAACCCAAAGTGGCGTCCGGCTCGGCACGCCTCAACCAACGAAAGCGGTATCTCCAGCAAGGAGCATGTCATGAAAATTTCCGGCGCGGCGCTGATCGTGAGTGGCTTCCTATTGGCGGGCTGCAGCACGGCTCCCAAGCCCGACGATGCGCCTCGGCCTCCCGACGTGAAGCCGGTTCCCGAAGACGCCTGTGGCGCCCAGACGGTGGGTAGCCTGGTCGGGGAGACCCTCACCGACGAGCTTCAGGCGCAGATCGCGGATCGTTCGCGGGCTGCCGACATTCGCGTCATCGAGCCTGGCAAGAGCTACACCATGGACTACCGTGCGCAGCGGCTCGATATCAAGGTCGACGATCAGCGCATGATCACGGACATCTCCTGCGGTTGATCGCGGGAACAGCAAGCTTCGAGGGCCGACCCGTTCGGCCCTTTTCTTTCATGGAGCGGGCCGGTCGAGGAGGTTGTCATGCTACGTACCGAGATCATCACCGAAGGGACGCTGAGCTGTTTTTCACCCGGACTGACATACGAAGACGGTTCGCCGGTCAACGTCGAGGTGTCGGCCGTGGTGTTCGACGGCCATCGTCTGATTCTGGCCAGCGACAAGCCGATTCCGGGCGCGGGGCGCTCGGCCGTCTTTGCCTTCGATCTGGTGGAGGGATTGCCGGATCCGGAGAGTCACCGGTTTCTGACCGCCGATGCCATCCGGCACGCGGTCAAGTACGAGGACTTCGCCCTCACCGTCGATGGCCGCTACATCCTGGCGACCACCGGGTTCGACCGCATCGACGACGAGAGTCACGATCTCAACGCCTACAATCACCTGCTGATCTGGCCGGTGGGCGAGCCGGACCGGGTGCAGGTCGTGGACCCGGATCCGCGCGACGGCGTCGAGGGTTCGCTGGAGCTGCGTCGTAAGCTCGACGGTGCCATCGGCCTGCCGTACTACAAGATCGAAGGGCTGGCGGCGGTTCCGGCGTCGCCCGACCTGGGCGAACCCTGCGATGGCCTGCTGCTGTTCGGCGTTCGAGAGCAGGGGCGCGCGCACGATGACTTCGACTACGTGGCACGCGTGGTGGGCGTTCACTATCGGATGACGGCCGGCGGCAACCTGGAATTCGTCGACGAACTCCGCGAGCGCTACCGCTTCGATCCCTCGGAGTACGCGGGGGTCCGGCACACCTGTGGCCTGTCGAGCCTCGAATACGATCCCTTCAACGATCGCCTCTACCTGATGGCCAGTTTCGAGGTGGAGGACGAGCACGGCGAGCAGATAGGCGGCTATCTGTGGTCGATGCCCCTGGCCGATCTGAGTCGCGGGAACCCACCCTCGATCGTGGAAAGCGTCCACGGCGAGGCGCTGGAGTTCGAGCACAAGGCGGAGGGGCTGGCGGTGCTCGACGCCGAACGGCTGTTCGTGGCCTACGACAACGATCGCGACATGTCGCTGGGCCGAATCGACGAGCGGGACGAACGGGACGCCTGCGAGGCGCCCTACACGCTGTTGCGAATCGTGCCATGACGGCGGCAACGCTGGCGATCCGGTGTGCGCCGAGGCGCGTTGCCGGAAGCCACGACAGGAAACCGGGACCATGCTGAAGGATTCCCCGCGCGCCTACGGTCGATTGACGCGAACCCTGCACTGGCTGGTCGCGGCGCTGATCGTCACGCAGTTGAGCAGCGTGTTCGTCAACGCCGTTTGGAAGGACAACGCCTTCAGCCAGGCGATCTTCCCGTGGCACACCACCATCGGGGTGGGCGTGCTGATACTGATGACGGCACGTACGTTGTGGGCGCTTTCCCAGCGTCGGCAGCGCCCGCCCCACGCAGGGCGGTTGCAGCGCCTGGCCATCGGCGGTCACATCGTGATGTATGCCCTGCTGATCCTGATGCCGCTGTCGGGTGCCTTGATGACCTGGGGCATGGGTTACGGCGTCCACGTGTTCGGCAAGGCCTGGTTCGAAGGCGCCGATGCGCCCTGGGCCGCCAGCTTCGGCGGCCTGCACGGGACCTTCGCCTGGCTGTTGACGCTCATGATCGTCGGTCACGTCTGCATGGCGCTGTATCACCACTTCCGGCTTCGGGATGGCACGTTGCGCCGGATGCTCGGACCGACGCCCGACTGACTCGCCGGATCAGGCGCCGGACTCGCGATCCGGAGGCGCGTCATGCCGCGTCCGCGACTCGCTGAGTTCGCTCTTCCAGCGTTTGACCGCCATCTGCTCCTTGAGCAGCTCCAGCATGTCGATCAGCACCTGCTGGGTAACCCGATCGGTCTTGTCGTCGACCTGCAGCCAGGCATCGACGCCGCTGCTGACCAGCTCTGCCAGCAGCGAGTGGAAATGCGGCGAGTTCAGGCCATCGATGGCTTCGTGGACGACGCGGCTGGCGATGTCGCTGAGACTGCGCTCGATGCTCTCCGCGACGGCATCGCCCATCGGCAATCGGCGCAGGCGGCGCAGCTCGTCATTCTCCTCCATCGTCCTGGCGACCAGGGCCGCCACGTAGCGATGCACCTGATGGTGGTTTTCGGCGTACCCCTTGCTGATCGTGCGCTCCAGTCGAGTGGCGATTTCATCGACCATTGCCGCCTTGCGGGGCTGGATCACCTCGGTCGAGATGCGCCGGGTCAGATGTTCGCTGTGGCGGATCTCGTCCTGCATCTCGCCGAGCAGGTTGATGGCGACGCGATCGGAGATCTCTTCCATCAGCACGCCGTAATAGGTGCGATAGAAGCGGTAGAGGCGCCAGCGTGTCACGTCGATGAGGCCCAGGCGCTGCAGGCGGATCAACAGCGAGATGACACGCAGGACGCGCAGCAGGCGGAATCCGGCCAGCGGGATGCAACCGAGCACGTCGTACCAGTGCACGAAGGGGTAGAAGAACCAGCGGGCGTAGCGGCGCTGGGCGATGGCGATGGCCCAGCCCAGCAGCACGTCGAGCAGGAAGATGGCGACGAAGCAGAGGTCGATCTCGACGAAATTGGCCCTGATGCTGGTGTCGTAGGCGGCGTGGAGACCCGGCGCCACGGCATGGAAAGCGGCGTTGAGCGGCGGGATCAGGAACAGGCTGTCGAACAGCAGCAGCGTCAGGTTGATCGCCACCAGCACGACGACGGCGAGATCCCAGATCATCAACAGCCGCTCGCCGAGCCGGCTGGACCGCCTGATGGCGCGGGATTGCTGGAATTCGGTTTCAGGCATCGAACGTCCTTGTCCGTCGGGTTGGCGACGCTATGGCAAAAGGGTGGGATGTCACTGTCCGGCCGGATAGGCCTTGAGATGTTCGGCCATGGCGTTGCGCTCCTCCTCGGCTTCCTGCTTGCGCAACTTCTTGCGTAGCGCAGCCTTCTCGAAGCGTAGCTTTTGCAGCGGGGTCTTCAATTCCAGCGAGGGCACCGGGACCGGCTTGCCGTCACTGTCGACGGCGACCATGGTCAGGTAGCAGCTGTTGGTGTGCCGTATCACCCGTTCCTGGATCGATTCGGCCAGCACCTTGATGCCGACCTCCATCGACGAGCGGCCGACGTGGTTGATCATCGCCAGGAAGGTCACCAGTTCGCCGACGTGGATCGGCTGCTTGAACAGGACCTGATCGACGGAGAGCGTCACCACGTAGCTGCCGGCATAGCGGCTGGCGCAAGCGTAGGCGACTTCGTCGAGCTTCTTGAGAATCGCCCCGCCATGTACCTTGCCGCTGAAGTTGGCCATGTCGGGGGTCATGAGTACGGTCATCGACAGCTCGTGCTGTCGGGGCAGATCATCGGGCGTCACGGTATCCTCGGTCTCGTCTGGTGCGGCATTTTTATGCGCCAGATGTACCACGTTTGGCCCGGGCTGCCCATCGATCGTCCCGCATGGTCGCTCACGTCCGCTCCCGGGCGTGAGCCTCGAGGGCGGCTAGATCAGCGTCAGCCCCAGCCCGATCACCACCCCCGTGACCGCCAGCTGGATCAGGCAGAAGCCCATGATGTCCTTGGCCTTGAGCCCGGCGATGGCGAGCACCGGCAAGGCCCAGAACGGCTGCAGCAGGTTGGTCCAGGCGTCGCCCCAGGCCACGCCCATGGCGACGCGCGAGGCATCGGCTCCCAGTGCTTCGGCCGCCGGCAGCATGACCGGTGCCTGAACCGCCCACTGGCCGCCGCCGGAGGGGACGAACAGGTTGACGATGCCGGCGCTGATGAACGACCAGAAAGGCAGCGTATCGGCAGTGGCGATGGCAACGAACATCTCGGAGAGCGACTGCGCCAGGCCGGACTGCATCATGATGCCCATGATGCCGGCATAGAACGGAAACTGGATCACGATCCCGGCGCCGCCCCGGATCGCCTCGTTGAGGCTGGCAAGCAGGCTGCGCGGTGTGCGATGGAACACGATGGCGAGCGACAGGAACAGGAAGTTGACGCTGTTGAGGTTGAGTCCGCCGCCGGCGAAGACGAGGTAGTGGACCATGTAGAGCAGTCCCGGCACGCCCACCAGCAGCGACAGCAGGGTGCTGTTCTCCAGGCGCTCGGCGGGTCGCTGGGCCTGGCTGGCGTCCGGGGCTTCCGGTTCCGAGAGCTGGTCGCGGCTGACGAAGACGCTCTCGTTCTCCGGTGGCAGCATCCAGCGATTGATCAGCGGCATGATGACGAACAGGGCGACGACGATGGCCAGGTTGTAGCCGGCGAAGATCGTCTGCGAGGTGGGGATGATGCCGATCTGGGCCTCGCTGAAGTGCCCCGGCGTGGCGATGGTCAGCGGGATCGAACCGGCCAGCCCCCCGTGCCAGACGACGAAACCGGAGTAGGCGCTGGCGATCAGCAGCCGGTAATCGACCCGAATCTGACGCGCCAGCGCCTTGGCGAACAAGGCCCCGATGACCAACCCGAAGCCCCAGTTGATCCAGCTCGCGGCGAGCGACACCAGGGTCACCAGAATGATCGCGCCGGCAGGCGTCCGGACCGTCGCGGCGAGTCTGTCCAGCAGGCGCTTGATCGGCGGCGAGTTGGCCAGCATGAACCCGGTTACCAGCACCATCAGCATCTGCATCGAGAACGACAGCAGGCCCCAGAAGCCGTCGCCCCAGTACTGCATGACCGCCAGCGGCGATTGCCGTTCGAACAGCATCGCGGCCAGTGCGGCGATGATCGTCAGCAGCAGCACGAAGATGTAGGGGTCGGGCAGGTAGCGCTCGACCAGCTTGACCGCCGGGCGGGAGAGGCGCTGCAGCATGAGGGGTATCTCGTCGGTGAACGTGGGGCGAGCGTAACGCATCCCTGCACTCGCCATCAGTCAACCTTGGTCTAGCGAGTTGTTTCCGGGGAGTTTTCGCCGCCGGCGGCCGGGGACCAGCGGGTCCTGCGGTAGTGCAGGTAACAGATGCCGAGGGAGGTCGAGCGGACCAGGGTGAACAACAGGAACGCAAACCACAGGCCGTGGTTGCCGTAGTCCTGGGTCAGCCACCACACCGGCAGATAGCAGGCGATGGCCAGCCACACGGTGTCGCGCATCGCACGGCTTTCGGTAGCGCCGATGAAGACGCCATCGAGCAGGTAGCTCCATACCGCCAGCGCCGGCATGGCGATCATCCAGGGCAGGTAGTCGGAGGCGGTGGCGCGGACCTCCGGCAGGTCGGTCAGCAGCGATATCAGCCCATCACCGGCGACCGCGAACAGCAGCATCGAGCCGCCCGCCACCAGCAGCGACAGTCTGCCGGCGGCGCCCACGGCGTCGCCGAAGTCGTTCCAGTCGCGTCGTCCCACCGAGCGCCCGGTCAGCGCCTCGGCGGCGTTGGCGAAGCCGTCCAGGGCGAACGAGACGAGCATGATGAACTGCAGCAGCACGGCATTGGCGGCAAGAACGGTGTCGCCGAAACTGGCCCCCTGGGCGGTGAAGAACGCTTGGGCAAACAGCAGTCCCAGCGTGCGCACGAACAGGTGCTGGTTGACGCGAATCAGCGCCGAATAGTGGCTCCACACCCACAGCGCCTGACGCGACAGCGATCCGCCCAGCTGCCGACAGTGGACGGCGACCCGCCACAGGCCGAAGGCCAGCGCGCTGTAGTCGGCGATCAGCGAGGCCCAGGCCACGCCGTCGCTGGCCAGCCCGAAGCCGACCACGAACAGCAGGTCGAGCACGATGTTGACGCCGTTGGTGAGCAGCAGGATCGCCAGTGTGATGCGCGTCTTCTGCTGGCCGATGAACCAGCCCAGGATGGCGTAGTTGGCCAGCACCGCCGGCGCCGAGAAGATCCGGATATGGGCGTAGTCGGCGGCAAGCTCCATCGCCGCCTCGCTGCCATCGAGCAGCCACAGGCCGAAATCGATCAACGGTTTCGACAGCAGGATCAGCGCCAGTCCGATGGTGGCCGCCATCACCAGCGACTGCGCCAGCAGCAGGCGCACGTCGCTGTCGTTCTCGCGACCCACCGCCTGGGAGGTCAGGCCGGTGGTGCCCATGCGCAGAAAGCCGAACCCCCAATAGAGAAAACTGAACAGCGTGGCGCCGAGCGTTACCGCCGCCAGATAGCGCGAGTCGGGGAGATGGCCGACGACGGCGGTGTCCACCAGGCCCAGCAACGGTACGGTGATGTTGGAGAGGATGATCGGCCAGGCTAGCTTCCAGACGTGACGGGTCGTGTAGCGGCGGGAGGGGGGATGATCGGTGGCGTTGCGATCCACGGCATTCCTTGGGCTGGCGAACGTGACACGGGTCGATACCGGCGGTTCGACAGGATACGCCGAAGCGATGCGCGTCGCGATGCCGGAACTGGCTGAGAAGACGAAAGGCGGTGGCTACAGCAGCGGCAGCCGCCTGACAAGGGTGTCCACTTCGGCCTGGTGAGTCAGCCGGACGAAGCGGATATGGCGGTAGGTCGGGTCGATCATGGCCTCCAGGTAGCGTCTGCGGTTCTGACGCCATGTCCCCAGCGACCAGAGCAGGATCGAACGGCGACTGAGGAAGGTCTGGCGGAAGCTTTCCCGGTTGCCGGTACCGGGCCAGAGTTCCTCGCGGGTGACGATGCGGGTGATGGCGCGGCGAACGGATTGGCTCAGCACCCGCCAGAAGCCCAGGTCGAGCCAGATGACGACATCCGCTTCGTGCCACTTGATATGACGGGTGCGATCGAAGTTGCCGTCGATGACCCAGCCGTCCAGCGACGCTGCCATGGCCCGGCGGAGGCGAGCGAAGAACTCGTCGTCGGGCGTGCCCTGCCAGCCGGCTTGCCAGTAGAGCTGGTCGAGCTGGATATGCGGGACCTCCAGCACGCTGGCGAGCTGCCTCGCCAGCGTGCTCTTGCCGCTGCCACTGGTACCGACGACATTGATCTTCATGGTGGGCGTTTCGCGAATGACGAGCGCGAGCCGGATATCCGGTCTGCCCGTCTGCAGGTCATTGGGAGGGCGTCGAGCCGGCTCAGGCCGCGGTGATGATCCGGTACTTTTCCATCAGTTGCTCCTTGCTCTCCTCGCGCTCGGGGTCGAGAGGAATGCAGTCCACCGGGCAGACCTGCTGGCACTGGGGTTCGTCGAAGTGGCCGACGCACTCGGTGCAGCGGCCCGGATCGATCACGTAGATCTCCTCTCCGGGCGAGATGGCATCGTTGGGGCATTCCGGCTCGCAGACATCGCAGTTGATGCATTCATCGGTGATCATCAGTGCCATGTAACCGTCCTCGCGGCGCTCACGCGCCGTCTACCGCGAACCGCCGGCGGAGTGCATCGACAACGCACGGCGATACGTGTTGGGAAACGTCCCCGCCGAGGCGCGCGATCTCGCGCACGAGGGTCGAGGAGATATACGAATTTTCGATCTCGGGCGTCAGGAACAGCGTCTCGACATCCGGTGCCTGGGCGCGGTTCATGTTGGCCAGCTGCATCTCGTATTCGAAGTCCGACACCGCTCGCAGCCCGCGCAGGATGATGCGCGCCTGCTGCTGGGCCAGCAGCTCGGTGAGCAGGCCGTTGAAGCCGATCACCTCGACGTTGGGCCACTCGGCAACCACCTCGCGCGCCAGCGCCTCGCGCTCGGCGAGCGGAAGCGTCGGCTGCTTGCGCGGGCTCTCGGCGACGGCGATCACGACCTTGTCGAAGATCCTCGCGGCGCGATGGATCAGGTCCCGATGACCGTTGGTGATCGGGTCGAAGGTGCCGGGGTAGACGACGATGTTCTGCATTCAGGAGACTCCGCGCTGACCGGGAACGTGGCGGACGGCCGACTCCTCGGTCGAAGTCGATTTCCGGTCCGAGCGTCGTGTCCGGGCCGATCTCAGTCCAGTGTACCGAAAGGGTTGTCGACCTTCAGCGACACGGGATTGGCGTAGCCGGGTATCCGGATCGCATCGCGACCGACTTCCAGCTCCGGGCCCTCCAGCACGCCTTCGCCGAAACGGTAGATGACCTCGAACCGTCCGGCATCGGCGGCGGCTTCGTATTGTGCCGCAGCGATGAGCGTCTGCTCGCGACGATGGCGCCAGTCGTCGAGCGCGCGTTGGCCGTGACGCTTGGCCAGCAGGCGTTCGGTCACCTGCGGCGACAGCAGCAGGCCGGTGGCATTGTTGCCGCCGAACCCCTTGGCATTGATGAAGCTGCAGTCGGCGTCGAAGCCGAGCGGCTGCTGGAAGAACCGCAGCCGCTCGGCGTGGACGTCGTCGGCGACGGCGTCGAGGGTCGGGATGCCCGGCACCCAACCGTGGGCGAACGTGCCGAGTGCGCTGGCGATCTGATCGCCGGCGGCGCTGCCCTGGGAGTGGCCGATGAACGCCTTGACCGCGGCGACCGGCCAGTTCTCGATGCCGTTGGCCCGGGCCACCTGGTCGAAGATATGCGACTCGGTGGTGCGATTCTTCGGCGTGCTGGTGCCGTGGGCGTGGAGATAGCTGCGCTGCCGCACGCTCTGCTCGCCCAAGATCGAGGTGGCCAGGGCCACCGACTTGCCCAGGGTGAGATAGTTGCCGATGCCGGGGGCGGAGATCGAGCGCTTCCAGCCATCGGCATTGACGTTCACTTCGGGCACCGCGGCCAGGATCTGGGCGCCGGTCTCCAGCACCAGCGAATCGTCCATCAGCAGCACGAACTGCGAAGCCTCGGCGATGGTGAAGCCGCAGTTGCGGGCAAACGGGCGGCAGGCCCGCTGGTAGTCCTCGTCGGTCAGCAGTTCCAGCGCATCCAGCGCCATCAGGCTCTGGTCGTCGGCCAGCGCGCTCATGGCGCGGAACCCTTCGATGATCTCCGGCGTCACCGGCGCATCGCTGGTGCCGACCATGACGATCCGGCGGCGACCCTGGCGGATGTCGTCGATGCCCAGGCGCAGGTTGTAGAGGAAGGTGGCGCAGGCGCCCTGGATCGCGCCCGTGGCTCCGACGCTGCCCAGGACGTAGGCATTGAGGAAATCCGCCGGCATCTGGCCATAGCCCAACGGCATCTGCTTGGATGTCGTGCGGTTTCCGGTGACGAAGCTCTTGAGCATGCCGCCCCAGCCGGCGTCGTCGAGCTGGCCGATGGAGTTGCCGGCGTAGACGGCGATGGCATCCGGGTCCACCCGGTTGCGCAGCGATTCCCAGTCGAGCCCGCTCTGGCCGAGACAGTCGCTGGCGCCGAAGATCGCCATCGACAGTCCACGCGGGTGGTGAACGCTGCGATAGAAGGTCTCCGGCGCGAAGCCTGCCGGTAGACAGCCGGCAGCCCGCACCAGCGCCTGCCGTCGCTCGGGCAGCAGCGTGTTCAGCGTGCCGGCGGGCACGCTGACCTCGACGGTCTGCTTGTCAAGCTCGCGGATCTCCCAGCCTTCGGGCAGCGGCTGCGGCAGCTGGCGCCGAGACGTGGTAAAGCTCACGGGCTGCGAAAACGTCAGCCGCATCTCGCGATTGCCGGGGATGCCGGCTTCACGGAAGGCGTCGTCCTCGATGCGCCGGATCAGCGTGTGCTTGAGAATCTGCTCGCGATAGCGGGTGACGACCGCCTCCTCGCCAAGCGTCTCGCCATCGGCACCTTGCCATTGGCCATCTTCGCAAGGAGTGACCAATTGCATCAGGGTCGCCAGTGCAACGAGCGTCCGGGTCTGCTCGGCCGCTGGCAGAACGTCGAGAATCGTGCGGCGGTAGGCCTGGTGCCCGGAGGTTCTACCCGCGGCGTTGACGCCGCCCATACCGACGATTACCGGTAAATGTGACAAGCCACGTCCCTCATGAACATTGGGGCAATCGGTGACCATGACATGGGGATGGATCGACTGCGATGAAAGGAGATCCCCGCCGAGAGCTCAGCTTTCGGCCCGGGCCGGTGGAGAAAAACCCCCGAGCGAGTAGGGAAGACAGTGATCGCGCATGCCATCGAAGGCCGTATTGCCAGGATTGGCTGAATGTGGGCAGGGATGATACACCTGCGCGCGCGCGCCGTCATGCCACGCGGGCCAAGCTATCGTTCGATCGCCGCTGCGAAGGTCGGGCCGGCGGCTGGTAGGGTCTGTTGCCGTTTCAGCGCGAACCGCGTTGCTGCGCCAATGGTGTCAGGCCAGGCGCGGCCGTGCATGCAACGGCGACAGACCCTAGAATGCTCGGCCTGTCGCCAGTCCTATTATCGGTGTTCTCATGCAAGCGTCATCGCGCGCCATCGTCTCAAGTCAGCAGGGGCCGCACCAGGATCTGGTGCGCCGCGTCCAGCGCGCCCGCGACAGCGAGTGGAAACGCCCGCCCGCCGAGCATACGCGCCTGGCCTTCGAGAAGACGGATCGGTGGCTGGAGGCCCAGAGCCGGCCGCTGATCCTCGATGCCGGCTGCGGCGTGGGGCTCTCCACCCGTCGACTCGCCGAGCGTCATCCCGACCACGCCGTGATCGGCGTGGATCGCAGCGAGGTGCGACTGTCACGAGATCACGGGGCACTGCCGGACAACGCGCGACTGGTGCGTGCCGATCTGGTCGATTTTTGGCGCCTGGCGCTCGCCGCCGGTTGGCGGCCGGTGCGGCACTACCTGCTCTATCCGAATCCTTATCCCAAGAGCACCCAGCTCAAGAAGCGCTGGCATGGGCATCCGGTCTTTCCCTCGCTGCTCGCGCTCGGCGGGGCGCTGGAGCTGCGCTCCAACTGGGCCATCTATGTCGAGGAGTTCGCGCTCGGTGTCGAGACGCTTCTCGGGGTCGAGGGCGAGATCGCTGCCTTCACGCCTGGCGCCACGTTCATGACGCCATTCGAACGAAAATACTTCGAGAGCGGCCAGATCCTATGGCGCTATCGCGTCGATCTCTCGCCCTCGCTACCGCACGGGGAGTCCGTCCGATGAGCTATCTGCTGCTCGCCCTGGCGATCGTCGCCGAAGTCGTGGCGACCAGTTCGCTGAAAGCCTCGGCCGGTTTCACACGCTGGCTGCCCAGCCTCGTGGTGATCGTGGGCTACGGTTTCTCGTTCTATGCGCTGTCGCTGGTGCTGAAGTCGCTACCCGTCGGCATCACCTACGCGATCTGGGCCGGCCTCGGTATCGTGCTGGTGACGCTGATCGGCATCGTGTTCTACGGCGAGAAACCGGATCTGCCCGCCTACCTGGGCATGGGGCTGATCATCGCCGGTGTGGTCGTCATCCAGGTTTTTTCGCGGCTGTCGTCGCACTGACCGCCGCAAGGGCTGCCCTTTTCTCAGCGCTTCTGTCTTTTGGTACTTTGGCACGACACCAGGCATCGCCTCCGGGGGGCGTTAATTGGTACGCTCTGGACCAGTTGGGCCCTCATTTTCCTCTGGAGCGAGCATCCATTATGCGGCGATGGCTAGGTCGGAGTTCTCTGTTTCTCGGTGCGTTGTCACTATCGGTAGTCTCTGTCGTCGCCCAGGCGGCCGGGTTCGATCATGTTGCCCGGCTCGCCGACAAGGGGTTCGTGATCAGCGCCCAGGCGCAGTTGCTGGATAGCGGGGAGGTGCTGGGCGCGCTCAACCCTTCGCAACCGCTGTCGCCGGCGTCCGTCACCAAGCTCTACACTGCCGCCGCCGCCCTGGATCGCTGGGGGCCGCAGCACCGTTTCACCACCCGCTTCGTCTCTACCGGCGCGCTCGATGGCAACGGCGTCCTGCACGGCGACCTGGTGCTCGAGGGCGGCGGGGATCCGGCGCTGACCTCGGAAGAGCTCTGGCGGCTGATCCAGAAGCTGCGGGAGCTCGGGGTCTCCAGCATCGATGGCCAGCTGGTGATCAGCCAGTGGCGGTTCGGCCCGGTGACCTGCGAGACCAGCGATCGCTGCAAGACGCGGACGGAGGGCACCAACGCCTACGCGTCGCTGCTCTCTTCCGCTGCAGTCAACTATGGCAGCTGGTGCGCCACGGTGATGCCGGGCGTGGTCGGCCAGCCGGCACGGATCACCAGCTGCGACACGGTGGCGCCGACCCTGCGGATCGAGAACGACGTCACCACGGTCGCCGCGGGCGGCGGTGCCGACCTCTACGCCAAGCGGGTGACCGACAGCCAGGGGGACACGCTCAAGATCAGCGGACGGATTCCTGCCGGAACCTATCCACGCCCCATCTACAAGGCGAGCTCGGATCCGGCGGACCAGACCGGGCAGACGCTGCTGTCGCTACTGCGCCAGGCGGGCGTCCCGGTCAGCGGCGGCTACGCCGTCAGTCGTCAGCCTCCGCCCCCGAGCGCCAAGGACCTGGCCGCCGTCGAGGGCAAGCCGTTGCAGGAGTTGCTGCTGCGCACGCTCAACTACTCGAACAACTTCATGGCCGACACCCTGGCGCTGGATTTGACCTCCGGCACGCAACGGAATCTGCCGGACGCCGGGCGGGAGCTCGAGCGGTACGCGACCAGCCTGCCGGGACACGGCGCGGCGATACTGCGCAGCGGTAGCGGCCTGACGCCGGAGAATCGGGTCTCGGCGCAGAGCGTCAACGCGTTGCTGGGGGCGATGTACGGTAATGCATCGCTGTTTCCCACCTTCGTGGCCGGCATGCAGGTACCCGCCAACGGGCCGATGCACTTCATTCGTCGCGGCAGCCAGACCTTCCAGGACCACGTGATGCTCAAGACCGGCACGCTCAACGAGCCGGTGACGGTGCGCGCGGTGGCAGGTTATTTCCGCACCGACAGCGGGCGTTGGGGCAGCTTCGCCGTGCTGGTCAACGGTACCGCGTCGACGCCTTATCTCTCCTGGCGCGAGACGCTGCCGATGGTCGCAGACGATCTGACCGCGATGATCGATCGCCATTAGGGCGGTTCACACGACGAGCCGCGAGCCGCGTGAATCGTGCGAACAGGTCTGGCTTTTTCGCCGAAATGGGGCGGCCCGGATTGTCTCCGCGGCCGCCCGCGCGCAAAATCGCCCCTTTCGCTCCCGCTTCCCACATGAGGACATCAACGTGTTGTCACGCCTTTCCCTATTCGCCGCCGCGGTCGTCGTGAGCGTTGCCGGTTGCGCCTCGAACCCGGATGACGACAGCGCCGCAACCGACGCCAACGCGCCGGCCGCCAGCGAAGCCCTGGTCGGTACCTACTGGAAGCTGATGACGCTCGACGGCGAGCCGGTACCGGTGGCGGATAACCAGCGCGAAGCGCACCTGGTGCTCGACGCGCAGGGGCGCGTTTCCGGCTCGACCGGCTGCAACCGGCTGATGGGCGGCTACCGGCTGGAGGGCGATACGCTGACCTTCACCCAGCTCGCCTCGACCCGAATGGCGTGCCCCGGGGAGATGGCGACCCTCGAGCAGGGGTGGCTGGCGACGCTCTCCGAGACGGCGCACTACTCGATCTCCGGGCAGTCGCTCGTGTTGAAAAATGCCGGTGACCGAACGCTGGCCAGGCTCAAGGCCAATGCGCTGTATTGAATGCCGCGCAAGCTCCCCGATTCGACCGCGAGAACCGTACCTTGACCCTGATCGACTGCGAGTTCGACCTGCACGGCGATGCCGTGCTGACGATCTTCAACGACGCCATCCTCAATACCACTGCGCTCTACGAGTATCAGCCACGGACGCGGGCCTTCGTCGAGCAGTGGTTCCGGACCAAGCGCGAAGGCGACTTTCCGGTCGTCGGCATGCTCGACGATGCTAGCGGCCGGCTGATGGGGTTCGCCAGCTATGGCCCGTTTCGGCCCCATGCCGCCTATCGCTACAGCGTCGAGCACTCGGTCTACGTGGATGGCGACTTCCGCCAGCGGGGCGTTGCCAGGCAGCTGATGACGGCGCTGATCGCGCGCGCCGAGGCCCAGCAGTACCACACCCTGATCGGCGGCATCGATGCCGCCAACGCCCCCAGTATCGTGCTGCACGAACGGCTGGGCTTCGAACACGCCGGCACGGTCCGCCAGGCTGCCTTCAAGTTCGGGCGCTGGCTCGATCTGGCTTTCTACCAGCGGATCCTGGCGACGCCGGAGCACCCCCGCGCGGGTTGATCAGGGGGCGTCGCCGTCGGTGTCCGACCGGCCGGTGTCGCTATCGTCGTCGATGGCGTCCGTCGGCGTACTCGGCAGCGCGTCGGAACCCATCGCCAGCTTGTCGGCGTCGGCGATGTAGACCTCCTGGCTGCTGCGCAGGAACAGGCAGAGTTCCTGGCCGGCCTGACCGTTCATGTGGTCCTGCGGGTAGTGGCCCTGGATCAGCAGTGCCGTCATGCCGGCTTCGTCGTCGAACAGCACCGGCTCGCCAGCCGGCGCGGCATCCGGAAACTGGCTGGCCTGCTGGCACTGTTCGATGACCGCCCGGTCGTGCTCCTGCCAGGCGTCGTCGCTGGAGGCGTGGGCGGGGCCGGCCATGGCGAGCAGGGCCGTGGCGAGACAGGCGGAGGTCGTGGGGAGCGTGGAACGGCGCATGATGAAAACGGTCCTTGTTGCCGATGGGGGAAGGGGCCGATGGCGTGTCACCGGCTGCCAGGTTGGTGAGCGCATCGCGCCTGCCGGTCTGGCGGATTCTCCACGACGTCATCCGCCGTGGATCTTTCTCGGGCACTGTAAGCCCGTCGTTGGAGTATAGACCCCGTTATGGCACTACCCGTTGCATTGCTGTTTCTGGTCGTGGTGTTTTCGACCTCGGTGCTGTCCGGCGTCTTCGGCATGGCCGGTGGGCTGGTCCTTCTGGGCTTCCTGCTGGCCTGGTTGCCGGCGGCGACGGCGATCGCCGTCCACGGGGTGATCCAGCTCACCGCCAACGCATCGCGTGCCTGGCTGTCGCGGCGATTCATCGACTGGCGCATCGTCGCCATGATCGCCTGCGGCGTATTGATCGCGGCCGCGTTACTGGTCCTGGTGCGCTACTCCCCCAGCGAGACGGTGGTGCTGATCGTGCTGGGGCTGATGCCGGTGATGGTATGGATCCCCAAGCGCTGGTTCCACTTCAATGTTGCGCGGCCGGGGCATGCCGTCCTGTGCGGACTGGTCTCCGGGGGATTGACCATTGCCGTCGGGGTATCCGGCCCGACCATCGATATCGGCTTCATCCGCACCCAGCTCGATCGGCGCACCGTGGTGGCGACCAAAGCGGCGATCCAGGTCATCGCCCACAGCCTCAAGATCCTCTTCTACTGGCAGGCGGCCCTGGCGATGGATCGTGGTGAGTGGGGCTGGGTGGCGCTGGCGATTCCTTTCGCTTTCCTGGGCACGCGCACCGGCAATCTGGTGCTGTCCCGGCTGACGGATGCCGGCTTTCGCTACTGGACGCGCTGGATCGTCACCGTGGTGGGCGCCTATTACCTGATCCGGGGGCTGATGGGGCTGTGGACGTGATCGCCCCCGATGGAAGGCCGGCCGCGCACGACGTCTACTCCTGAGAGGGACTGACACCGAAATAGCGCTTGTACTCGCGACTGAACTGCGAGGTGCTGCGATAGCCGACATCGACGGCGGCCCTGGCCACGTTGATTCGCTGCTGGCCCAGCAGAACCCGCGCCCGCAGTAGCCGCACGCGCTTGAGATACTGCACCGGCGACAGCTGTGTCACGCGCTTGAAGTGGTGATGAAAGTGGGAAGCGCTCATGTTGGCACGCTCGGCGAGCGTCTCCACCGTCAGCGGCAGTGCGAAATGACGATGGAGGT
Source organism: Salinicola sp. (assembly GCA_002695065.1). GTDB lineage: Bacteria > Pseudomonadota > Gammaproteobacteria > Pseudomonadales > Halomonadaceae > Salinicola. The sequence continues at coordinate 21,848 of NZNW01000071.1, forward strand.
AGTTCAGCGACTCGGCGATGCGTGCGTAGTGTCCCTGCTGCTGCACCAGTTGCCGCAGCGACTGGCCCTGGGGGCCGTTGAGCGCCGCGAACAGCACCTCGCGCACCCGACCCGCGCCCAGGGCCCGGCTGGTACTCTCGTCCTGCAGGCAGTCGGCCAGCCGTTGCACCGCCTCCGCCATGGGGGCGTCGATCGAGACCGCCGCCATGGGTTCGGGGGAGCGGCCATGGCTATCGGCCGGTGCCGGCAGATGGTGAACCAGCTCGCTCAACGTCAACGGGTCCACATCGATGGACAGGCCCAGCAGCGGCGCCTCGGGGCGGGCGAGCGTCTCGCACTCGAAGGGTAACGGCATCGCCTGCACCAGGTAGTTGCCGGGACCGTAGTGAATGACCCGGTCCTCCAGATAACCGATCTTGTCGCCCTGCGCGATGATGAACAGCCCCGGCTCGTAGATCAGCGGCGTGCGCGGACAGCTGCACGCCGAGGCGATCAGCTTCACCCCGTCGATGGCAGTGTCGGAGAAGCCGTCGGTCCTGGCCAGCGGTGCCAGTGTCCGGGCCAGCTGCGAAGCCCAGTCGGCGCCCGGCCGAGGCGGTTCGAGGGTGCCGTTCCGCGAAGGCTCGTCGCCTGGCCTGACCTGGAGTGAGCGCTCGAGCATGATATCTCCCAAGAGGTGGTATGGAGGATCAGCGTATTGTGCATAAAAATAGCGTTATAAGATAACAAATGACGCTATTTCAAGAGAATGTGGCGGATGTTCGACAGGATTCGGCATGGCGGGGGGCGAGCGTATCGACCACACTGGCTCCGTTTCCGCGCCCGTTCCACGGTGCGCCATCCCTCCTCTCGATCAAGGTTACCGTTATGACTCAGACTACCGCCACGCCCGCCAAGGGGTATGCCGCGCACTCCGCCACAACGCCGTTGGCGCCCTGGGACTTCGAGCGCCGTGCGCCGCGCCCGGATGATGTCTCGATCGAAATCCTCTACTGCGGCGTCTGCCACAGCGACCTCCACTTCGCCCGCGATGATTGGGGCATGGCCTCTTATCCGGTGGTGCCGGGGCACGAGATCGTGGGCCGCGTCACCGCCGTGGGCGACGACGTCAGCCAGTACCAGGTCGGCGATCTGGTCGGCGTCGGCTGCATGGTCGACTCCTGCCGCCAGTGCAAGGCGTGCCAGGATGGCCTGGAGAACTACTGCGCCGAAGGCTTCGTGATGACCTACGGCAGCCCCGACAAGCACGATGGCACCCTGACCCAGGGCGGCTACTCCGACAAGGTCGTGGTCAGCGAGCGCTTCGTCGTGCGCATGCCCGATGGCATCGACCTCAAGTCCGCCGCGCCGATCCTGTGCGCCGGTATCACCACCTATTCGCCGCTGAAGCACTACGGCGTCAAGCCGGGCGACAAGGTCGGCATCATCGGGATGGGCGGCCTCGGCCACATGGGGGTCAAGCTCGCCAAGGCGCTGGGTGCCGAGGTCACGCTGTTCACGCGGTCCGAGTCCAAGAAGGCCGAGGCCAAGAAGCAGGGCGCCGATCACGTGGTGATCTCCACCAGTGAAGACGAGATGGAAGCGATCACCGAGACCTTCGACTTCATGCTCGACACGGTGCCGGTGCAGCACGACATCAATCCCTATCTCAATGCCCTGAAGCCGGATGGCACGCATATTCTGGTCGGCCTGCTCGAGCCGATCGATCCGGCGATTTCTGGTGCCAACCTGGTGTTCCGTCGTCGCGTGCTGGCCGGTTCGCTGATCGGTGGCATGCCGGAAACCCAGGAAGTGCTCGACTTCTGTGCCGAGAACGGCATTACCTGCGACGTCGAGATGATCAACATCGATCAGATCAACGAGGCCTGGGAGCGGATGCAGAAGGGCGACGTGAAGTATCGCTTCGTGATCGACATGGCGTCGATCAAGGAGGGCTAAGAGCTACGAGCTTCGAGCTTCGAGCTTCGAGCTTCGAGCTTCGAGCTTCGAGCTTCGAGCTTCGAGCTTCGAGCTTCGAGCTTCGAG
>NZNW01000072.1 GCA_002695065.1 Salinicola sp.
GCGGCGGGCGGCGCAAGCCGCCCGCCGAATCACCGATGACCACCTTCGAGCGCCATCGTTTCACACCCTGGCTGCTGCTGGCGCCACAGCTCGCCATCGTGGCCGTCTTCTTCTTCTGGCCGGCCGCGGACTCTCTGCGCCAGGCATTCTATGTCCAGGATGCCTTCGGGCTCGGCGAACGATTCGTGGGCCTGGCGAACTTCCAGCGGGTCATGGCCTCGTCGGGATACTGGCAAGCCATGGGCGTGACGGTGCTTTTCAGCGTACTGGTGGCCGCCGGCGCCATGCTGCTGGCGCTGCTGCTGGCGGTACTCGCCGATCGCGTGCTCCATGGTGCCAGGCTCTATCGCGTCCTGCTCACCTGGCCCTACGCGGTGGCACCGGCGGTGGCAGGGCTTTTGTGGCTGTTCATGTTCGACCCGGTGCTCGGCGTGCTGACCCACGTCCTGGCCGGCTTCGGCGTGCACTGGGACGCGCAGTTGCATCCCGGGCAAGCGCTGGCGCTGGTGGTGATCGCCTCGATCTGGCAGCAGATGAGTTACAACTTCGTGTTCTTTCTCGCCGGGCTGCAGATGATACCGGCCTCGCTGCTCGAGGCCGCCGCCATCGACGGCGCCGGGCCGTTCCGGCGCTTCTTCGGCATCACCCTGCCGCTGCTCTCGCCGACCGCCTTCTTCCTGCTGGTCATGAACAGCGTCTACGTGCTGTTCGAGACCTTCGCCACCATCGACAACACCACCCTCGGTGGTCCGGGCGGCGCCACCCGCACCCTGGTCTACAAACTCTACGAGGATGGATTCGTGGGCCGCGACCTCGGCGGCTCCAGCGCCCAGTCGGTGCTGCTGATGGTGCTGGTCGGCGCACTCACCTTCGTCCAGTTCCGTTACCTCGAACGCCGGGTGCAGTACTGATGCGCTACGATCGCCCCCTCCTCGACCGGCTGACCCATCTGCTGCTGATCCTCGGCGTGATCGTGTTCGGACTGCCGCTGTGGCTGGCGCTCACCGCCTCCACCCACAGCGCCGGAGCGCTGCAGAGCGGCATCGCCCCGCTGTGGTTCGGCGGCGAGGGGCTGGCCAACTACTGGCAGTTGCTGTCACAGCCGATCGCGGGGCTCGGTGTCAGCGCCCTGCGCCTGCTCGCCAACTCACTGGTGATGGCGCTCGGCATCGCGATCGGCAAGATCGCGATCTCGCTGCTGGCCGCCTACGCCATAGTGTTCTTCCGCTTTCCCTGCCGCACGCTCTGCTTCTGGCTGATCTTCGTCACCCTGATGCTGCCGGTGGAGGTGCGCATCGTGCCGACCTACGGCGTGGTGGCACGCTTCGGGTTGATCGATACCTATGCCGGCATGATCCTGCCGCTGATCGCCTCGGCCACCGCCACCTTCCTGCTCCGCCAGAGCTTCATGAGCCTGCCCCAGGAGCTGTTCGAGGCCGCTCGGCTCGACGGCGCCGGGCCGCTGCGCTTCCTGAAGGACTTCGTGCTACCGCTGTCGAAGACCAACCTGGCGGCGCTGTTCGTGATCATGTTCATCTACGGCTGGAATCAGTACCTGTGGCCCCTGCTGGCGGCCAACTCGCCGGAACACGCCACCGCCGTGATCAGCCTGAAGAACCTGGTGCAGTCCACCGACACCCTGCCGCCCTGGCAACTGGCCACCGCCATGGCGGTGATGACCGTGCTGCCGCCGGTGGCGGTCATCATCGCCATGCAGCGCTTCTTCGTGCGCGGCCTGACCGATACCGAGAAATGATTTCCAACCGTGGAGAGCCACCATGGCCACGCTGACCTGCCGCCAGTTGTCCAAGACCTACCCGGGCGGCCATCGAGCCGTCGAGGCGCTGGACCTGACCCTGGAGGCGGGCGAGCTGATGGTCGTGGTGGGCCCGTCGGGCTGCGGGAAGTCCACGCTACTGCGCATGGTGGCGGGGCTCGAAGCCATCAGTGGTGGCCAGTTGATCATCGGCGGGACCGTCGCCAATGCCCTGGAGCCGGCCCAGCGCGGGGTAGCGATGGTGTTCCAGAACTACGCGCTCTATCCGCACATGAGCGTGTTCGACAACATGGCCTACGCGCTCAAGCTGCAGCGGCGCCCGCGCGCGGAGATCGAGCGTCGGGTGCACGAGGCAGCGACACTGTTGGGTATCGATGCCCTGCTCGAGCGTCGTCCCCGCCAGCTCTCCGGTGGACAGCGCCAGCGCGTCGCCATGGGGCGCGCCATCGTGCGCGAGCCAGCCCTATTCTTGTTCGACGAGCCGCTCTCCAACCTCGACGCCGCGCTGCGGGTGCAGATGCGCCAGGAGATCCGACGCCTGCAGCAGCGGCTGGGCGCGAGCATGCTCTACGTCACCCACGACCAGGTGGAGGCGATGACCCTGGCCGACCGCCTGGTGGTGATGCGCGAAGGCCGCATCGAGCAGATCGGTACACCGATGAGTCTGTTCGAGGCCCCCGCCAGCTGCTTCGTGGCCCGCTTCATCGGCTCGCCGGCGATGAACCTGATACCCGTCAAACGGGCTCGCGACGGCGCCCACCTGTGTGCTGGGCTCCAGCTCTCCGGCGACCCTGAAGCGACCACGCGGGCGGCCACGCTCGGCCTGCGCCCGGAGCACTTGAGACTCGACCCGCAGGGAGAGCTGGCAGGCAAAGTGGAGATGATCGAACCGCTGGGCGTGGATGCCCTGGTTCACTGCCGGCTGCCGGAACATCACGAGCCGCTGACAGCCAGGCTGCCGGTGACGGCGCTCGCCGCATCCGGCATTCGACAGCAGGGCGCGATCCGGCTGGCCGTCGACGGCCCGCTGCACCTGTTCGACGACCAGGATCGCCGCCTCGAACATGCGGCAAGGCTGACGCCGCTGTCATCCCTCTTCGCCGTCTGATCTTCTCGCCCACCGACCGGCGCAGATCCACGCCCGCGTGTCCCGCGTCGCGTCAGCCCGCCACGGCGTATTTGGCGGCGGCCTGATCGACATGGATACAGGCTACCGCGACCCGGTCGTTGACGGGATCCAGCGGCGGGTCGAGCTGGGTACACTCCTCGGTCGCCAGATGGCAGCGCGGCGCGAACGGGCAGCCCGGCGGCGGCGCCAGCGGCGACGGCGGTTCGCCCTTGAGGTGGACGCGCTCGCGGCGGCGGTTGGGGTCCGCCACCGGCGTGGCCGAGAACAGCGCCTGGGTGTAGGGATGGCGCGGCGTGGTGAACACCTCCTCCGCCGGCCCGGTCTCCACCGGTTGGCCGAAGTACATCACGATCACGTCGTCGGCGATGCGGCGCACCACCGACAGGTCATGGGAGATGAACACGTAGGCCAGCCCGAACTCCTCCTGCAGATCCGCCAGCAGGTTGAGCACCTGGGCCTGGATCGACAGGTCCAGCGCCGAGACCGGCTCGTCCAGCACCAGGATCTTGGGGTTGAGCATCAGCGCCCGCGCAATGGCGATGCGCTGGCGCTGGCCGCCAGAGAACATGTGCGGATAGCGATCGGCATGTTCGGGGCGCAGGCCCACCTTGGCGATCATCTCCAGCGCCGCCTCGCGGCGCTCGGCAGCGCTCATCTCCTTGCGATTGAGCTTGAGCGGCTCTTCCAGCATGGTCGCCACGGTCTTGCGCGGATTGAGCGACCCGTAGGGATTCTGGAAGATGATCTGGACCTCGCGGCGCAGCGCCGCCGGCGGGCGCTGCCCCTCCTTGAGCGACACCTCGTGACCACTGATGGTCAACTTGCCGCTGGTGGGCGGCTCGATCATCGTCAATACCCGGGCCAGGGTCGACTTGCCGCAGCCGGACTCACCGACCACCGCCAGCGTCTGGCCGGGATAGAGCTCGAAGGTTGCTTCGTTGAGCGCCTTCACCGTCGCCGGCTTGGAGAACGGGCTGCCCTTGATCTGATAGTGACGGGTGAGATTGACGGCGCTCAATACGGCATCGCGGCTCATGGGCGCACCTCTCTATGCGGGCTGGATTGCGGGTTGTCTCGCGCAGCGCCCGCTGCAGCCGGCGACGGCGAGATCCCGTCTTCCAGGGGATAGTGACACAACGTACGGGCGGGATCGTCCGCGGCCGGCACCGGCTCCACCTCGCGACAATGCTCGGTGGCGTACTGGCAGCGCGGATTGAACAGGCAGCCGCTCGGCCGATCGTGCTGGCCGGGAACGACACCGGGAATGGTCGGCAGGCGATCCCGGTCGCCTGCGCGCTCCGGCAGCGCCGACAGCAGCGCTTCGGTGTAGGGGTGGCGCGGGTTGGCGAACAGCGACTTCACGTCCTGTTTCTCGACCTGGCGGCCGGCGTACTGCACCACCACGTGCTTGGCGGTCTCCGCCACCACGCCCATGTCGTGGGTGATCAGGATCAGCGCCATGCCGGTGTCTTCCTGCAGCCGCAGCAGCAGTTCGAGGATCTGCGCCTGGATGGTGACGTCGAGCGCGGTGGTCGGCTCGTCGGCGATCAGCAGGCGAGGGTTGCAGGAGATCGCCATGGCGATCATCACCCGCTGGCTCATGCCGCCGGATAGCTGATGCGGGTAGGCCTTGATCCGTCGCGCCGGATCGGGAATCCCCACCTGCGCCAGCAGATCCAGCGCCCGTTCGTGGCGCTCCTTACGCGAGCCGCCCAGGTGCTGCTTGATCATCTCGTCGATCTGGGTGCCGACGGTGAAGCAGGGGTTGAGGCTGCTCATCGGCTCCTGAAAGATCATCGACATCTCGCCGCCGACGATGCGCCGGCGCTGGCGCGAACTCAGCTGCTGCAGATCCTGGCCGTCGAACGCCATCTTGTCTGCGGTGACCTGCGCCGTCCACGGCAGCAGGCCCATGGTGGCGAGCATGGACACCGACTTACCCGAGCCGGATTCGCCCACGATCGACCACACTTCGCCACGGTCGACGTTGATGTCGACGCCTTCCACGGCGGCAAACAGGCCGCTACTGGTCTTGAAGCGAACGCTGAGCCCTTCGATATCTAGTAATGCCATGACAACTCCTCATCGCGTCGCCGCACCCGCCCCCGAACGCCATGCGCCAGGCCGAGCGAAGCGCTCACGATCTTTTCATCTTCGGGTCCAGCGCATCGCGCAGGCCGTCGCCCATCAGGTTGATCATCAGCACGGTCAGCAGGATGATCAGCCCCGGAAACGTCACCGCCCAGTAGGCGCTACCCATGAACTCGCGGGCGTTGGCCAGCATCGCGCCCCACTCCGGCGTCGGCGGCTGGACACCCATGCCCAGGAAGCCCAGCGCCGCGATATCGAGAATCGCGGTGGAGAACGAGAGCGTCGCCTGCACGATCAGCGGCGCCATGCAATTGGGCAGCAAGGTATTGAACATCAGGCGCAGATGCCCGGCACCGGAGAGCCGGCTGGCGATGACGTACTCGCGATTCTTCTCGCCGATCACCGCGGCCCGTGTCAGCCGCACGAAGTAAGGCAGCTGAACCAGCGCGATGGCGATCATGGCGCTGGTCAGACCGGGGCTGAGGATGGCGACCAGGCCCAGTGCCAGCAGCAGGCTGGGGAACGCCAGCACCACGTCCATCACGCGAGTGATGACGGTCTCGACCCAGCCGCGGAAATACCCGGCCAGGAGGCCGAGGAAAATTCCCACGCCCATCGAGATCACCACCACCATGGCGCTGATCGAGAGCGAATAGCGCGCGCCGTAGATCAACCGCGAGAGGATGTCGCGACCTACCGCGTCGGTGCCGAGCAGGTAGCTCCAGCTGCCCTCGGCATGCCACACCGGCGGCACCAGCAGCGCCGAGCGATCCTGCATCGCCGGATCGTGTGGCGCGACCCATGGCGCGAACAGCGCGACCAGCAGAATGAAGACGATGAAGATCAGGCCGACCAGCGCGCCGCGGCTGGCACTGAAATCACTCCAGAAGGACGCCAACTGGTAGCGAAAGGTACCGGGCGCGGCGGGGGTGGAAATGGTACTCATGATGAAAGCCCCCTGTTAATGGCGGATGCGCGGGTTGATGACGCCATAGGCGAGATCGACCAGCAGATTGACGATCATCACGATGAACGCGATCAGGACCAGGCCACCCTGCACCGAGGGATAGTCGCGTCGCGAGATCGCGTCGATCATCCACTTGCCGATACCGGGCCACGAGAAGATCGTTTCGGTCAGGATCGCTCCCGCCAACAGCAGGCCCACCTGGAGACCGATCACCGTCACCACCGAAATCAGCGCATTGCGCAGGGTATGCACCATGATCACGCGGAAGTTCGACAGTCCCTTGGCGCGTGCGGTGCGCACGTAGTCCTCGCCCAGCACCTCGAGCATCGAGGAGCGGGTCTGCCGGGCGATGACCGCCAGCGGGATCGTTCCCAGCACGATCGACGGCAGGATCAGATAGTGCAGCGAGGAGAGAAACGCGCCCCAGTCGCCGGCGATCAGGCTGTCGATGGTCATGAAGCCGGTGACCGGCTCGATGAAGTACATGTACGAGATGCGCCCCGAGACCGGGGTCCAGCCCAGGGTGCTCGAGAACAGCATGATCAGCAGCAGGCCCCACCAGAAGATCGGCATCGAATAGCCGGTCAGGCTGACCCCCATGATGGTGTGATCGAGCGTCTTGCCACGCTTGACCGCGGCCAGCACGCCGGCTGGCAGGCCGATGATGACGGCGAACGCCAACGCGAACAGCGAGAGTTCGAGCGTCGCCGGGAAGCGGCTCATGAACTCGTCCATGACCGGGGCGTGGGTCACCAGGGAGTTACCGAGATCGCCATGCAGCAATCCCTTCAGGAAATCGAGATATTGGACGACCAGAGAGCGGTCGAAGCCCATTTGAGATTCGAGCTGGGCGTAGCGTTCGGCGGAAATGCCGCGCTCCCCCGCCATCAGCAGAATCGGATCGCCCGGCAACAGGCGAATGAAAGCGAACGCAACGATGGTGACGCCAATGAACGTCGGGACCAGCTGCGCCAGCTTGACCAGAAAGAATTTGAACATTTTGGAGTACTGGCTAGTCACGCGTTAAGACGCGGGGCGGCTGTCAGGGCCGCCCCGCGTCTCCGCTAGGAGAGAATCACTCGATGTCGACGCCTTCGAAGCTATGGCCGCCGAGCGGATCGATCTTGTAGCCGGTCACTTCCTTGCGCAGCGGCATGAAGACCGTGGAATGGGCCAGGGTGTCCCAAGGTGCCTGCTCCTTGAAGATCTCCTGGGCCTGCTCGTAGAGCTTGGCGCGCTCTTCCTGACTATCCAGGGTGCGAGCTTTCTGGATCAGATCGTCGAACGGCTTGTAGCACCACTGCGAGCGGTTGGCGCCGCCGACACCGTCACAGCCGAGCAGCACGCCCAGGAAGTTGTCCGGGTCGCCGTTGTCGCCGGTCCAGCCGAGGATGACCGCACCGTCACGCTTGGTGTCCGACGAGCGCTTCAGGTACTCGCCCCACTCGTAGGTGACGATCTGCGCGTCGACGCCGACCTTGGACAGATCCGACTGCATCAGCTCGGCGGTGCGTCGCGCGTTGGGCATGTACGGACGCTGGACCGGCATCGCCCAGATGTTCATCTTCAGGTTCTCGACCCCCGCGTCCTCGAGCATCTGCTTGGCTTTGTCGGGATCGTACTGATCGTCCTGGATGGCGTCGTTGTAGCCCCACATGGACGGCGGAATCGGGTTCTTGGCCACCTGGCCGGCACCCTGGAACACCGCATCGATGATCGCCTGCTTGTTGATCGCCATGTTCAGTGCCTTGCGCACTTCCGGCTTGTCGAACGGCGCCATCTGGGTGTTGTAGGCCAGATAAGCCACGTTCAGACCGGCCTCCTCGAGCACGTTGATGTCGTCGTTCTGCTGCATCTCCTCGACATCGGACGGGTTCGGGAACGGCATCACCTGGCACTCTCCGGCCATCAGCTTCTGATAGCGCACCTGGGCATCGGAGGTGATCGCGAAGACCAGGTTGTCGATCGGCTGCTTGCCGCGGAAATAGTCCGGGTTGGCCTGGTAGCGAATGGCCGCGTCTTCACGATAGTTGACGAACTGGAACGGACCGGTACCGATCGGCTGCTGGTTGGCTAGCTCCGGCTTGCCCTCGTCGAGCAGCTGCTGCTCGTACTCCTTGGAGTGGATCGAGGCGAAATCCATCGCCAGGTTGGCCACGAACGGCGCGTTGGGCTGAGTGAGCACGAACTTCACGGTGTGATCGTCGACCTTCTCGATCGACTTGATCAGCTCGCCCATCGACATCGAGTTGAAGTACTCGAAACTGCCGTTGGCCAGCTTGTAGTACGGATTGTTCTCGTCCATCTGACGCTCGAACGTCCAGATGACGTCGTCCGCGTCGAGCATGCGGCTCGGGGTGAAGTAGTCGGTGGTCTGGAACTTGACGTCGTCGCGCAGATGGAAGGTCACTTCCAGGCCGTCATCCGACACGTCCCAGCTCTCAGCGATGGCCGGCTCGACTTCGGTGGTACCCGGCTTGAACTGGACCAGGCGGTTGTAGATCGTCTTGCTCGACGCATCGAAGGTGGTGCCAGCGGTGTAGAGCGAGGGATCGAACCCCTCCGGCGAGCCTTCGGAGCAGTAGACCAGCGTCTTGGCCATGACCGGGGTCGCGCCCAGCATCATGGCGGCGATGCCAGCCGCAAGCAGCGTCTTCTTCATTATCCATCTCCTGCACAGCTATCGCTGTTCTTGTGATATCGGCTTGTGGCCGCTTGTCGTTGTGATGCCGGCCTGTCAGACAGCCGGCAATCGGCACAGACTAGAGCGTGAAGCAGCGTTTAATCAATTGTCCAATAGCGTGAGAAGGGGTGGTTGCAGCGAGGGGGCATTCAGTCTAGGAGGCTGTGATGGCCGTATGGGACAGGCCTGCGCAACGTCAGGCCAGCTTCATCGATGTCGCTGAGAAAGACTCAGTGCTGGAGCGCCTCCACCAGGCACAGCAGTGACATCGACTGCCCGTAGGCGGTGGGATGGATCGGGATGTCCCGGTAGAACTGCAGCGTGTTTCCCATCCGCGTACCGTAGGAGACGTTGGCAACCGTGCCGTCTTCCTCGATGTTGTCGATCACCGCCTGCAGCGCCAATCTGCCGGCACGCTCCCAACGTTCGTCGCCGTAACCGAGACGCGCCCCTTTCAGGAAGGCGTAGCCGAACGCCGCCGTGGCGGAGATCTCTTCGTAGGAGATCTCATCGTCGACCAGCGTTCGCCAAGCGCCGTTGGGGCACTGGTAGTCGAGCAGGGTTTCCATCTGGGCACGCAGTACCCAGCCGAAATAACGCTCGAGCGATGGTGTCAGGTCGGCGGTTTCGAGGAAATCCAGCAGGCCGGCGGAAATCCACGAGTTGCCCCGCGCCCAGCGGGCCCGCGCAAAGTTGTGATGGCCGTCGAACGTCCAGCCGTGGAACCACAGGCCGGTTTCGCGCTCGCTCAAGTAGTGGGTGTGTACCAGGAACTGAAGGCAGGCCTCTTCGGAGAGCTCCGGACGGTCGGCGGCCCGGCCATAGTTGGCCAGGAAAAGCGCAACCATGAACAGGGTGTCGTCCCAGAGCTCGTCGTCGTTGATCTTGTCCGAGACATTGTGCTGAAACCCGCCGCAGCGTGTGCGTGGCATCTCCGCCATCAACCGCTCGGCCCAACTGGCGAGGGCCTCCTCCCAGCGGGGATCGCCGGTTTCCGACCACAGGATCGACAGGGCCAGCATCGGCGCGGTGGTATTGACATTGAGGGGAGGCAGTTCGGAGGACAACTGGGCCTCGTACCAGTTCTCCAGCAGCTTTTTCGCCTCTTCATCATGGGTATGCTGCCAGAGCCTGGCGATCCCGTAGAGTCCGACGCCCTGGGGCCACTCCCAACTGTTGAAACTGACGTAATCGCCCGCGGTGCCATCGAGATTGGGTTCGTGAAAGCGACCGTCGTGGCGCAGTTCGGTCAGCCCTCTGATGACAAGCGCGATATGACGTTTCAGTCCATCTTTCGAAATTTCTGGCAGAGCGCTCATGAAACAACCATCCATGTAACCGGGAACACTTTGAGCGGAACGAGGGTGAGCAAGCCGCTTGACGCGACGCCTTCACGATCCACGGGATCAAGGCGCATGCATCGCTAGACAACGCACTCACGTCGGGGAGAGTTCAATCCGAAACGATCTGTTCCAGCAGGGGGCCGACGATGTCGTCTCGACGATACTCATCGATAAGCGGCTGAACGGCGCGACGAAACGGCTCCTGGTCAGGCCGGTTGACCTCCACCCCCATCTCGCGGGCATCGGCAAGGGCTTTCCGCACCGCTTCGTCCCATAGCCCGCGATAGGCCTCCGTGGCGTGGGCGGCCGCCTCGCGGACGATCTCCTGCTGCTCGTCCGTCATCTTCTCCATGGCACGGTTGGAGATCACCAGAAAGTCGGGAATACGCTGGTGCTGATCGAGGGAGTAGTATTTCGCTACTTCACCGTGGCGGCCGATGGTCAGGGCGGTGGGATTGTTTTCGGCACCATCGATCACGCCCGACTGTAGCGCGGTGTAGACCTCCCCGTAGGGAAGCGGCGTCGGCGTCCCCCCCATCAGTTCCACCATGCGGATCGAGGTATTGGAGTTGATCACCCGAAGCTTGAGCCCCTGCAGATCCTGGGGCGTCTCGATCGGCTTGGAGATGGTGTAAAAAGAGCGGGCACCGCTATCGAAAAAGGTCAGTCCCTGAAAACCATCGTCCTTTGTCGCCTGGTAAACGGTCGAGGCGACAGGCCCCCTCATTTTTTCGTAGAAATCGTCTTCATCCTCGAAAATATAAGGGAGAGAAAAGACGCGAAAAACGGGATCGAAGTTCTCCAGGCTTGCCGCGCTGACGCGGGTGATATCAACGGCACCATTCTGAAGTTGCTCGAGGACTTCCCGTTCGGAGCCCAACACGCCATTGACGAAAAGACGGATCGACACCTCGCCATCCGTTTTTTCACGGACTTCATCGGCGAACCGTTGAAGCACGACGCTGCTCGGATGATCCTTTGACAACGCGTTGGCCAGCCTCATTCTTACATCGGCATTAGCGCTGGCGATACTCAGAGTTACCACCGAAAATGCGGTGACAACCGTTGTAGATAATTTCATGGTTTTCTCCCGTCTATCCATCCGCAGCCGCGATCGTTTATCGCAACGCTTCCGCAGGGTTCGGATCGATTCTGCCCGGGATGAAAACCAATATCTATATGAAAAAAATTTTCATAACTAGGACTTTAGTCCCGATGAGGAGCGCACTACGAGTTCGCAGGCGAGCTCGACACGACGGGCAATGAAACTTTCATCGAGCACATGTTCGCGCATCAGATTGACCGCGGCCTGACCGATACTGTTCATGGGAACGTGTACCGACGTCAGCGCGGGTGCCAGGAATTCGCCCTGGGGGAGTCCGTCGATACCGACCACCGAGACATCCTGCGGGACCCGCAGTCCGCGGGCGCGGAGTTCCAGCACCACGCCGATGGCGAGGCTGTCGCCGGCGCACAGCACGGCGGTGAAATCGTCGCCCCGATCGAGCCTTGCCGCGATTCCCGCCCTCGCCGCTTCCGGCGTCCACTCCTCGACCTCGACTATGAGGTCGTCCCGATCTGCCTGCACCTCGACGGGCAGCGATTCGAGCCAGCCTTCGCGGCGCCGCTCGATGGTGCGACGGCCCGGGTTGGTGCAGAACAGAATGCGCTGATGCCCCAGGTCGACGAGATACTGGGTGGCGGCCGCCGCCGCTGCGCGATTGTGCGGCGCCACGCTGGAGAGCTGCATCAACGGGTCGTCGCCATTGACCAGTACGATGGGCTTGGCCAGCGTTCGCGCCTGCGCCAGCACGACTTCGTCGTCCACCGCCAGGAACAGCAGCCCGGCCACTTCCTTCGATGCTTCGGCCTCTTTCAGCAGCGCCAGTTCGCTCTGGCGATCCGGCGCGCTCTGCATCTCGAGTTCCATGTCCAGCAGCTTGGCCTGCGCCTTGATCCCGTAGAGCACATGGGTCGTGAACTGGTTGCGCTGGTAGTCCACCATCGCTCTCGCGCTGGCCAGTACCACGATACGCTGACCAGCCAGCGTACTGGGTTGTTGGTAATTCAGCTCCCGCGCGGTGGCGAGAATGCGCTCGCGCAGGTCGGCCCGCACCCCCGGCGTCCCCGATAGCGCTCGCGACGCGGTGCTGATCGAAACGTTGCAGTGAGCCGCCACATCGGCAAGCTTCAGCCGCCTTCCCTTTTTCTTCATCGCATTGCCCTTTCGCATTGCCCTTTCGCGGATCCGATAGTTATGACTATCGTATAAGTAATGAAATTTTTTTTCATATTGCAAAATTAAGTTTCGATATTCAATCTTTAAATACCGACCCATTAATCATCATTCAGAAAACGGCACGCTTCTATTTCCGTGGTTCGGTCCCGGAGTGATCTTATGCTTTCGTTCAAGAGATGGCTGGAAAGAGTTCTTCTGGTTTTGATGGCGATGATGTTGATCGCCATGGTCTGCCTGATGCTCTGGCAGGTGACGACAAGATATCTGCTGGGCGTTCCCGCCCTCTATACCGAGGAGACCCTGCGCTTTCTGATGATATGGATGGCGCTGACAGGTGCGGCCTACTGCTTTGGCACCAACAGGCACCTGGCTCTGGACCTGATTCCTTCACTGCTGCCGGAAAAGGCCGGACGTGTTCTTTATCTCATCAACTCTGTTGTCGTGCTGGTTTTTGCAGGATTCGTCCTGTTGTTGGGCGGGTGGAAAGCCAGCCTATCGGCGCTGACCCAGATGTCGCCAATCATGCAGATTCCGATGGGGTACGCCTATTCAATCCTGCCGATATCGGCAGTGATCATCTTCATCCTCCAGATCCTGAATGTCTTTCTGATCATGACGGGCCGCCTGCGCTTGCCTTACGCCAAATCCGGCGTCGGGGGGCTCTGACATGATTGCCTACATGAACTTCATGGCAGATCCGCTCAACGCCGCGTTCGTCCTGTTCGGTATCTTCTTCCTGCTGCTTTTCATGGGCTCGCCGATAGCGGTGGCGATCGTCTCCTCCTCGCTGCTGGTGGGTATCGCCTATCTGCCTCCGGAAACCGCGCTTTTCATCTCGACGCAGAAGATGTTTTCCGGGCTGGACAGCTTCACGCTGCTGGCCATTCCTTTCTTCATTCTGGCCGGCGACATCATGAACAAGGGCGGTATCGCCATTCGCCTGATCGATCTGGCCCGTCTGGTAGGCGGGCGACTGCCGGGCTCCCTGGCCCATACCAACGTGATCGCCAACATGCTCTTTGGCGCGATTTCCGGCTCGTCGATCGCCGCCGCAGCGGCGGTGGGCGGCACCATGGGGCCACTGCAGCGCAAGGAGGGCTACGCGCCCGACTACGCCGCCGCCGTCAATATCGCCTCCGCTCCCACCGGCATTCTGATTCCCCCCAGCGGTCCACTGATTCTGTTTTCGCTGGTCTCCGGTGGGACCTCGATCTCGGCACTGTTCATTGCCGGCTATATCCCGGGCATGCTGATGGGCCTGACCGTCATGATCGTGGCGGGCATCATCGCCAGGAAGCGCGGCTACCGGAGCAGCGTTCGCAGCACGCCCGGCGAAGCGCTGCAGATCGTTCTTCGCGCCTTGCCGGCACTGGGAATGATCGTGGTGATCATCGGCGGTATCGTCATCGGCGTCTTCACCGCGACCGAGGCGGCGGCGGTCGCCGTGCTCTACGCGTTGATCCTCTCGCTGGCCTACCGCATGACCACGCCCCGGGAATACCTGCGCATCTTCTGCCGCTCGGCGATCCTGACCGCCTCCATCCTGTTTCTCATCGCCTCTTCGGGGGTCATGTCCTACGTCATGACGATAGCAGGCATCCCCGACATGATTGCCGATACGATTCTGCAGTTCGACAACCTGATCGTGGTCTTTCTGATCATGAACCTGTGCCTTCTGGTCATCGGCTTTTTCATCGACCTGACCCCGGCCGTACTGATCTTCACGCCCATCTTTCTGCCCATCGCCCAGCAGATGGGCATGGATCCGGTGCAGTTCGGCATCATGCTGATCTTCAATCTCGGGGTCGGCTCGATGACACCACCGGTCGGCAGCGTGCTGTTCGTCGGCTGCTCGATCGCCGGACTGCGTATCGACCAGGTCGTGAAACCGATTCTGCCGTTCTTTTTTGCGCTGGTGATCGCCCTGCTGATGGTCACCTACATCCCCTGGCTGTCGCTGGGGCTGCCGCACCTCTTCGGGCTGATGTAATCCGCGGGAACGACAGCCCGATCCATTGGAAAGACTGACGAATCAGAGGAGTTCCCATGTCACGATTTTCACTCACGGGACGCGTGGCGCTGGTGACCGGTGCCAACACCGGCATCGGCCGCGCCATCGCCATCGCCATCGCCGAGGCGGGTGCCAGCGTCATCTGCGCCGGGCGTCGTTCGACGCAGGAGACCGTGGACGCCATCACGGCGAAGGGTGGCACCGCCGAAGTCATGGCCATCGACTTCGCCGACCCCATGGCGGCGAGGGATCTTTTTCAGTCCCGCCTTATCGACGTGCTGGTCAACAACGCCGGCATGATTCGCCGCGCCGACGCCGTCGACTTCACCGAAGCGGACTGGGACGACGTGATCGACGTCAATCTCAAGGCGCTCTTCTTCACCTCCCAGGCGTTCGCCAAAGCGCTGCTGGCGCGTGGGGCCACGGGCAAGATCGTCAATATCGCGTCCCTTCTCAGTTTCCAGGGCGGTATTCGCGTGGCCTCCTACACCGCCTCCAAGCACGGCGTGGCGGGGCTGACCAAGCTGCTCGCCAACGAGTGGGCGGCCTCCGGCATCAACGTCAACGCTGTCGCGCCGGGCTATATCGCCACCAACAACACCGAAGCGCTGCGCAACGACCCCGAGCGCTCGGAGGCGATCCTCGCGCGTATTCCCGCCGGCCGCTGGGGCGAGCCCCGCGATATCGCCGACAGCGCCGTCTTTCTGGCGTCGCCGGCCGCCGACTACATCCACGGCACCGTATTGAACGTGGACGGCGGCTGGCTGGCGCGCTGAGTCCTTTCTCTTCCATCCCTCAGGGAGCAACACCATGAGCATGACCACACGCTACGGCGCCGGCCCCAACCAGATCGACGCCATGGATACCACCGCACTACGTGACACCTTCATGGTCGAGGGGCTTTTCACCCCCGGTGAGATCGCCTTCACCTATACCCATCTGGACCGGATGATCGTCGGCGGCGCCGTGCCTCTTCAGTCTCCGCTGACCTTCGGCGACGGCAGCGAGGTGGGTACGCCGTTCTTTTTCGATGCGCGCGAGATGGGCATTGCCAACCTGGGCCAGCCGGGCTGGATCGAGATCGACGGGGAGCGCCATGCGCTGGCCAACCGCGATGTGCTCTACGTCGGCCGCGGGGCGAAGGAGATCACCCTGGGCAGCGACGAGGCCGACGCACCGGCCCGCTTCTATATGAACTCGGTGCCCGCCGGCGCGGACATCCCTCATCGCCTGATTCCCAAATCGGAAGCGAAGGTCATCACCATGGGCGACGCGGCCAGAAGCAACGTGCGCTCGCTGGCGATGTACGTGCACCCCAAGGTGGCGCCCTCGTGCCTGCTGCTGATGGGGATCACCGACCCGGCCCCCGGTTCGCTGTGGAACACCATGCCGCCGCACCTGCACGAGCGCCGCATGGAGGCCTACTGCTACTTCGATCTGGCCGCCGAGGATCGCGTCATGCACTTCATGGGGCGCCCCGACAACACTCGCCACCTGGTGGTGGCCAACGGCGACGTGGTGCTGTCGCCGGCCTGGTCGATCCACATGGGCGCCGGCACCGGCCCCTACGCCTTCGTCTGGGGCATGACCGGGGAAAACCAGGCCTACGAAGACGTCGATCCCGTTGCCATCGAGAGCCTGCGCTGATGAACCTGCGAGTTGGTGAACCGTTGACCTACTGGCAGGTACTGCCGCTGGTGGAGGCGGCCTACGACGTGGCCGACACCACCATGGAGGGCGAGATGGATTCCACCTTCTTCCTGACCAAGGAGAAGAACTGGATTCCGCACACCTACCCCTGCCGTACCGCCTATATCGCCGAACGTCGCGATCGACCGCTCGAGCCGCAGCCGCTGCCAGACTGGCGCGCGGCCCGCAACGTGCTGCCCATGGGCTCACCGTGGCTGGACCTGTCGGGATTCTGGTTCCGCCCGACGCGCATCCGCGGCTGGGCACGGACCGCCATACGGGCCGAGCGTTCCGGCAAGGCACGCCTGCGCGCGGGAATCTGCGGCGCGGCACGCCTTTACGTCAATGGCGAAAGCGCCGGCTGGCTGTCGCCGGCGACCCGCAACGCCATGGACGAGACCGAGTTCGAGGCCGAATTGCAGGCCGGCGATAACGACATCGTCTTCCAGTTCGAGGATCTCTGCGAACGCGACGCGGTGATTCGCCTCTCGCTGGTCTGGCTCGACGGCCCCGATGCCCAGGTCGGCTACCCCTTCACGGCCGACCCCGAGACGGTGCGCGAGGTCGAGCGCGCCCTGGAGGCCATGCACCTCGATCGCACCGTCTACGACGGCGAGGCGATCGAACTGGTCTGCCCCCGGCCGTTCACACGGTCCGTGACGGCCAGGGTGGAGGTCGCCGGGCATTTCATGTCCCATGGCCGCCAGCGATATCAGCTCGAGATCCCCGCCGGCGCGCAGCGGGCACCTCTCTGCGAGTCCCGTGAACTGCCCGCCGACTACCGCTATTTCGATATCACGTTCGACCACGATGGCTTCGTCACCGACCTGCGACTGGGGGCGGAGATCACCCGGCGTACCGCGCTGGGCGCGCCCGCCGCGGAGCTGCACGACCGCATCGACGAGACGCTGGCCTGGATCGCCGCCAACGCCGAGTCGGATACCGAACGCGCCCTGGCCTGCCTTGACGAGGGCAGCGAGGCGATGCGCGCCACTGCCGAAAGGATCATCGAGGCGGAGCTGCCGGCCATCGAGCAGTGTTACGACTGCGCCGATTTCTCGCTGGTACCGCTGCTGTGGGCGCGAATCCAACACGGGCACCGGCTGGCGCCGGCACTGGTGGCACGCATCGATGCCGCCATCCTCGACTACCGCTACTGGATGGACGAACCGGGCAACGACGTGCAGTGGTACTTCTCCGAGAACCACGCCCTGCTCTTCCACACCGCCTGCTACCTGGCCGGCCATCTGCACCCGCAAGCGCGCTTCCGGCGCTCGGGGCGCACCGGCGCCGAGCAGCGCGAGACGGGGCGCCAAAGGCTGATGGCGTGGTTCGACCATTTCGAGAAGGCGGAAATGGCCGAGTTCAACTCAGCGCCCTACTTCCCGATCGACCTCAAGGGCTTCACCGCGATTTTCGCCCTCGGCCCCGACGACGATCTGCGCCAGCGGGCGGCGCGGGCCATCGAGCGGCTGGCCACGATCGTCGCCAACTCGGCGCATCAGGGCGTTCTCACCGGCGCCCAGGGGCGCAGCTACCAGCACTCACTGTGTGTCGCCGACACCCTGGAACTGACCGGGCTGGCGCGTCTGCTGTGGCGCACCGGCAGCTTCGGCGCCCATGTCCACTGCCTGGCGCAGCTGGCGCTGTGCCTGCGAGATCATGGCCTGCACTTGCCCGAGACGCTCGAGCAGCGCGCCTGCTGGCAGACCGACCAGGGCCAGGAGTGGTCCTATCAGCAGGGCGAGAACGGCTTTGCCCGGCTCTACCACTACAAGACCCGCGACACTGCCATGGGCAGCGCCGCCCGCTACCGCTGGTTCGAATGGGGGTATCAGGAAACCCTGCTGCAGGCCCGGGTTGGCCGCGAGCCCCACGCCCAGATCTGGATCAACCACCCGGGCGAACGGGTAAAGGCGGGCTTTGGTCGACCCTCGTTCTGGGGCGGCTCGGCCAGCATCCCGCGCGTCCAGCAGTACCGCCAGTTGGCGCTGATGATGTTCGACGGCGACGAGGCCCAGCCCGATTTCACCCACTGCTGGTTCCCCACTCCGGCGTTCGACGAGTGGCGACTCGATGAGCGCGGCGCCGTGGCGCGTTCGGGGCACGGCGTGCTGGCGTTGACCACCAGCGCCCCCCCGACGTTGATGACGCGCGGCGCCTCGGCCCATCACGAGCTACGCGTTGCCGGGCAGCGCAGCTGGTGGGTCGTGCGGCTGGGACGCGGATCCTCGGCGGAAGCGTTCCTCGCGCGTTATCAACTCACCCCCGTGCGCGAGCAGCAAGCCTGGGTCGTCGAAGACCCGGAGTATGGCCGCGTGCTGTTCCATGACGACGGCCGGGTGGAGGCCGAAGGGCGCCTCATTGATCCCGACGCGTTCACCCTGGCGGGCCAGCGCGAAAGGCTCGCCGACTAGCCCGGATTCAACCCCCTGAAGTCCGCTTCTCGAGGGAGGGGAGAGCATCGGCTCTCCCCTTCCGGGGAGCACTCATGCCCGAAAACCAATAACAACGGCTCACCCAAGGTACGAAGGATACTAGAATGAAAAACTCCTCCCGGCTGATTCTCTCCTCCCTGGCCCTGTCCCTGGGCACCAGCACATCGGCCATTGCGGACGATGCCGACCTGGCAGCTCGTCTCGAGGCGCTGGAGGCTCGGGTAGCCGCCGCCGAGCAGCGTGCCCGGGACGCCGAGGCGAACGTGGCGCGACTCGAATCGGAGCGTCGTCCTGACGACAGCAGCGACTATGAAACGCGCCTTGCCGCTCTGGAAAAGGAGGTCGACAGCGGGGACGAGTTCTCCTTCAGCGCCTACGCTCGCTCGGGACTACTGCTGGGTAACGACGGCAAGAGCATCCCCGGCGGCCCTTATGTCACGCCGGCCGGCTCGGTGGGCGGCGCGGTGGGCCGGCTCGGCAATGAGCCGGACACCTACGTCCACGCTCGCTTCAATCATCTGAAAACTTACGAAAACGGCGCCAGGCAGCGGTTCCAGTTCGCCCTCGCCGATTCGGTCACCACCAGCAACGACTGGACCGCCGATGAATCCAGCCTCAATGTCCGCCAGGTGTTCGTCGAGCTTTCCGAGCTGCCCAGCTTCGAGGGCACCGCGTTGGAGAACGCCACGCTCTGGGCCGGCAAGCGCCTGGACCGCAACAACTTCGACGTCCACTGGGTCGACAGCGATGTGGTCAAGCTGGCGGGCGTCGGCGGCGGCGTCTACGACGTCGAGCTGGGCGACGACTGGCGCGGTAACTTCACGCTCTACGGCCGCAGCTTCGACGATTTCAGCGTCGATCCGGAAAACACCGAGATCAGCGCCGACACCGATAGCCTGGTGCTGACCGCCAACAACTATGTCGGCCCCTGGCAGGTCATGCTCAGCGCGCTCTCCGCCAACGACAACGACCAGCGCATCGTCGATGGCAGCGGCACCGCTGCCGACAGCGGCGCGCACGGGATGCTGGCCTACCGCGGCGACAGCTTCTTCGGCCTGGGCGAAGGCACCTTCATGGCCGCGATGCTGCACGGCGAGGGCCTCGGCGCGGAGGTCAAGCAGATCGGCGCCAACGGCGAGCTGCTCGACGACGCCCGTGCGACACGCCTGGCCGTCTACGGCACCACCTACCTCTCCCCTCACTGGCGCATCGCACCGTCGCTGCTGGCCGAGGTCAGCAAGGATCGTTTCGTCCATGACGACGACTACTTCTGGGCCTCTTTCAACACCCGTCTTGCCAACGAGATCACCGAAAACTTCGAGATGCAGTATGAAGCCAGTTACCAGACCATGGATCTCGACCCCCAGGGCTACAAGGGACGCCAGAAGGTACAGGGCAGTTTCGGCAAGTTGACCGTCGCTCCGACCTTCAAGCCATTCGTGGGCGGCTTCTTCCAGCGTCCGGAACTTCGCGTCTTCGCGTCCTATATCACCTGGGACGACGAACTCAATGACTTCGCCAGCGACGACGCCTTCGGCGAAAAGGGTTATGCCGGCAGTCAGTGGAGCTTTGGAATGCAGGCGGAGACCTGGTTCTAGAAACGCGCCCGCTATCGGCTCAGAGAGCGGTGGGTGGATAACCATTTTCCAGCACCGGTAGCGTTCTGTACCCCGCGAGGCTCGTCACACAGCCTCGCGAGTCAAGATACCCGCCAATGCCGCCAGCTCAGCCAGCCTCTTCGCCAGCGGCCAGCCATTCATCGACCTGGTCCCGATTCTCTTCGAGCCAGGTCCGCGCTCCAGCCACCGGGTCGCCTCGAGATTCGATCTCCGACATCAACGTGCCGAGGCTTTGGTCGCTCATGTGCCAGGCATCGAGCACCGCGGTCAGCCAGGGGTCGTCCTCGGCGAAGCCCTGACGCGAGAACCAGTAGATGGTGTCGCCATCACCGTAGATATTCTCGGGATCCTCGAGATACTTGAGATCATAGTCGGCAAACGCCCAGTGCGGATTCCACAGCGTCACCACGATCGGCTCTTCATTCTTGTAGGCGCTGTCGAGCGCGGACATCATCGCCGGCTCCGAGCTGTTGACCTGCGCCAGCGGCAGATCGTAGGTCTCGATGGCCGCGTCGGTCATGCCGGCAATGGCGGAACCCGGATCGATACCCAGGATCGTGGGACTCCCCTGATACTCGAACTCGTCAGCGTGTTTCGCCAGCTCCGGAATGGTGTCGATATCGACGTAGCTCGGCACGACCAGCCCCAGCCCGGTCTTGTCGTACCAGGCAGCGTGAACCTCGAGCGTGTCCTTGTAGGGTGCGAGAAATTCCTTGTCGGTATGCGGCAGCCATATCTCCAGCGACAGATCGATATCATCGGCGGCCATCCCCGCGTAAAGCGCGCTCTTGCCGACGGCCGACAACTCGACGTCGTAGCCGTGATTCTCCAGCACCAGCTTCCACAGGTTGGCGACGGCGACGTTCTCCGCCCAATTGTTGGTGCCGATGGTCAGTGTCTTCTCCTGCGCGAAGGCGTGAACCGGTGAGAGGGACATCGCAGTGAAAACCGTGGCTGCCAGCGGGCAAAGCATCTTTCTCATAACGGAGACTCTCTGTTTTTTATGTCATTCGAGAAAAAATCGTTATGAGTATCGCTCAAAGCGCACGCGTTTTCAGCTACGGATCTGAGCTTTAGCACCCGGCTGGCCCTCGAATTCCAGAGAGAGGCCCCGCCTCACACGGGCCATGTTCTGATACGAATAGCGAATATTCACAAATATCGATTTAATTTTTCACTGATGAACATTTCCACCAGAGAATTAACATTACGTACCCGTTTGATTTTTAATTAAATTTTCCAAAACCAACCACAGAAGAGTCTAAACACTACGACTTTCTGCTTAGTTCATCAGGTTCAATTTCGCGCCACAATGATCTCAAGTGAACATCAATGAGCAGATCCGAACATGGCCAACGAAAGCTACGATCTGATTGTCATCGGCGGCGGCATCAACGGCGCCGGCATCGCCCGGGATGCCGTGGGCCGCGGTCTTTCGGTACTGCTGGTGGAGGCCGATGACCTGGCCAGCCATACCTCCTCGGCTTCCACCAAGCTGATCCACGGCGGCCTGCGCTATCTGGAGCAGTACGAGTTCAAGCTGGTGGCCAAGGCACTCGCCGAGCGCGAGATACTGCTCAAGGCCGCGCCGCACATCATCTGGCCGATGCGTTTCATCCTGCCCCATCAGAAGCATCTGCGGCCGGCCTGGATGATCCGAATCGGCCTGTTCATGTATGACCACCTGGGCGGACGACAGACGCTGGCTGGCTCACAAGGCGTCAAGTTCGCCGATCATGCAGCCGGTATTCCGCTCAAGCCCGAGTTCACCAAGGGCTTCGCCTACTCGGATGCCTGGGTTCAGGATGCCCGCTTGGTGGTGCTCAACTGCATGGATGCGGCCAGCCGCGGCGCGCGGGTCATGACGCGTACCCGTGCAACGGCTGCGGTGCGCCATGCCGACGGCTGGCAGGTAATGCTCGAGACGACCGACGGCGCGACGACCGAGGCGCATTCGCGCGGACTGGTCAACGCAGCCGGCCCCTGGGCGGCGCGCTTCCTGGACGATATCGCCTCCCAGGATCACCCGTATTCGCTGCGCCTGATCAAGGGCAGCCATATCGTGGTGAACCAGCTGTTCGACCACGACTACGCCTACATCTTCCAGCAGCCGGACGGGCGCATCGTCTTCGCGATTCCCTACGAACACGATTTCACGCTGATCGGCACGACCGATGTCGAGCATGAGGGCGAGCCGGACAGGATCGCCATCGAGGAGGACGAGATTCGCTATCTCTGCGACGCCGCCAATCGCTATTTCGAGCAGCCGATCGGTCCCGACGATGTCGTCTGGAGCTATTCCGGCGTACGCCCCCTGCTCGACGATCGCGAGGACAACGCCAGCGAAATCACCCGCGATTACCGCATCCAGCTCGATCTCTCCGGCGGCGCCCCGCTGCTCAACGTCTTCGGCGGCAAGCTGACGACCTATCGGCGCCTGGCCGAGGACGCCGTCGACAAGCTGGCTCCTGAGCTGGGTAACCGTGAACCCGCCTGGACCGGCAAGGGTCATCCACTGCCCGGCGGCGAGAACGCCAACCCCCGGGAGCTGGTCGAGTCGCTGCAGGCCAGCCACGCCTTCATCCCGCCGCGCACGGCCGACCGTTGGGTCTTCAACTACGGCACCCGGGTCATGAAACTCCTCGGCGAGGCACAAAGCCTTGCCGATCTCGGCGAACACTTCGGCGCCGATCTCTATGCCGCCGAAGTCGATTACCTGCGCCAACACGAATGGGCCCGGACCGCGGATGACGTCCTCTGGCGACGATCCAAGCTCGGTCTGCGGCTCGACGAGAGCGAAAAGCGTCGGCTCGCCGATTACCTGGCCTGCCCGCCTCCGGCAGCGATGCAGGGGGAAACGTAGCCGACGAACGCGCCACGCCTCGACAACCGATCGCAACGTCGTCGTGACGCAGTCATCCGGGCCATGCCGGCCGTAACATCACTCACAGTTAAGGAAGACCATGGGAGTCATAGAAACGATAGTGCTGCATGAGATTGCCGGTACGGCGTGCATGACGCTGCTCGGCTGCGGCGTGGTGGCCAACGTGCTGCTCAAGAAGACCGGCGGTCACAATGGCGGACCGCTGCTGATCTTCTTCGGCTGGGGACTCGCGGTCTATTGCGGGGTGTGGATCGCGTTCGACACCGGCGCCCATCTCAACCCGGCCATCACGCTCGCGCTGTTGCTGGGCCCGGCCACCGAGTATGCGGACGGCATTCCCATCACCCTGGACAATACGCTGGCCTATTTCACGGGCGAGTTCGTGGGTGCCTGGCTGGGAGCCGTGCTCTGCTACCTTTGTTACAAGAAGCAATACGACGACACCGAGGATGCCACCACCATTCTGGCGACGTTCTCGACCATCCCCACGATCCGATCGCGCTTCTGGAACTGCGTGACCGAAGCCATCGGGACATTCGTGCTGGTGTTCGTCATCATCATGTTCGGTCATACACCCAACGGGCTCGGTCCGCTGGCTGTGGCATTGCTGGTGGTCGCCATCGGCGCGTCGCTGGGCGGGCCAACGGGCTACGCGATCAACCCCGCCCGGGATATGGGGCCACGGCTGGCCCATGCCATGTTGCCGATCCGGAGCAAGGGTTCCAACGACTGGAGTTACGCATGGGTTCCGTTCGCGGGCCCGATCATTGGCAGCAGCCTCGCTGCACTCGTCGCAACGGTCTATTGAGCCGCCACGGGCTATTCAGAGACACGTCGACTCCTCATTCAGGACTCACCATTCAGAAGGACAGGTTTCTCATGAGTGACAAGAAGAAGTATGTTCTGGCCATCGATCAAGGCACCACCAGCTCGCGAGCCATGCTGTTCGACCACGACGGCAAGATCGCCGGCGTCGCCCAGCGGGAGTTCGAGCAGATCTTCCCGCGTCCGGGCTGGGTCGAGCACAACCCCCGCGACATCATGACCAGCGTGCTGACCACCCTGACCGAAGTGATCAACAACACCCAGGTCGACGTCGAGGAGATCGCCGGCATCGGCATCACCAATCAGCGTGAGACCACGGTGATCTGGGACAAGCACACCGGCCAGCCGGTCTACAACGCCATCGTCTGGCAATCGCGGCACTCGGCCGAGATCTGCGACGAGCTGCGCGAAGCGGGCCACGCCGACATGGTCCGCGACAAGACCGGCCTGGTGATCGACGCCTATTTCTCAGGCACCAAGATCAAGTGGATCTTCGATAATGTCGACGGCGTCAGGGAGAAGGCCGAGAAAGGCGACCTGCTGTTCGGCACCATGGACTCCTGGCTGATCTGGAACCTGACCGGCGGCGCCGAACACGTCACCGACGTGACCAACGCCTCGCGCACGCTGATGTTCAACATCCGTGAACGCCAATGGGATCCGGAACTGCTCGAGCTGTTCGGCGTGCCGGAATCGATGCTGCCCGAGGTCAAGTCGTCCAGCGAAGTCTACGGTCACGTGCTGCCGAAGTTCTTCTTCGGCACAAAGCTTCCGATCGCGGGCATCGCCGGCGACCAGCAGGCGGCGCTGTTCGGTCAGGCCTGCTTCAAACCCGGCATGGCCAAGAACACCTACGGCACCGGCTGCTTCACGCTGATGAATACCGGCAGCGAGGCCACGACATCGGACAACGGGCTGTTGACGACCATCGCCTGGGAGATCAACGGCGAGGTCGAATACGCCCTGGAGGGGGCCATCTTCGTCGCCGGCTCCGTGGTCCAGTGGCTGCGTGACGGGCTGCGCATGCTCGGCAAGTCATCGGACTCCGAAGCCTACGCCGAGCGCGCCGGAAGCAACGACGGCGTCTATCTGGTACCGGCCTTCACCGGTCTCGGCGCGCCCTACTGGAACTCCAACGTGCGTGGGGCGATGTTCGGCCTGTCGCGGGGCACCAGCAAGGAGCAGTTCATTCGCGCCGCCATCGAATCCATGGCCTATCAGACGGCCGACGTGCTCGAGGCGATGCAATCCGATTCCGGTATCGAACTGACCGAACTGCGCACCGACGGCGGCGCCATCGCCAACAACTTCCTGGCCCAGTTCCAGGCGGACATTCTCAACGTCGACGTACTGCGCAGCGAGATCAGCGAGACCACGGCGCTCGGCGCCGCCTACCTCGCCGGACTGGCACTCGGATTCTGGGAATCCCGCGAGCAGATCTCCGAGCAGTGGGCGATCGAACGCCGCTTCGAACCCATGATGGGTAAAGATCGACGCGACGAGCTGTACGACGGCTGGAAGCGGGCGGTGCAGGCCACCATGGCGTTCCAGGTCGCCTCCTAAGAACGCATTTCCAAACACTTGTGATGATGGGCGTCGGGGGGCAAGGCGAAGCGAGGGTCCCTTGCCATGGATGGCAAGGGTAGCGCCCAGGGAGGGGTTTACAGCGCCCTCGCGAAAGCTTGCCACCGAGAAAGCCCATCCCTTCCACGGTCATGAAAGAAACTTTAAGAGCACCCCGCCGCGCCTCGGATAAGCTCGCACCCTGAAAGACAGCGCCCGAGTCCTCCGAGCCAGGGGACTCGGGCCTTGTCGTGCATCGGCCGAAGACGTCTCCGAGCCAGCAGTCTCCCGATCCCCCCAAGACACCTCGCCTTCAAACCCGGATAATGGCCGCCATTCGCCCGGCCGACGCCCGGGCCACGCCATTCAGCAACCCGGTCCGCCCCATGGAAATCAAGGTCAACTATCTCGACAACCTGCGCCAGGAAGCCAAGTTCGACGACTTCACGGTGATCACCGACCAGCCGATCCGCTACAAGGGCGACGGCTCGGCGCCGGGGCCGTTCGACTACTTCCTCGCCTCCACGGTGCTCTGCGCGGCCTATTTCGTGCGGGTCTACTGCAACGCCCGCGAGATCCCCACCGAGAACATCCGGCTGTCGCAGAACAACATCGTCGACCCGGAGAACCGCTACAACCAGATCTTCCGCATCCAGATCGAGCTGCCGGCGGACATCTCCGACAAGGATCGCACCGGCATTCTGCGCTCCATCGAGCGCTGCTCGGTCAAGCGGGTGATCCAGAACAACCCCGAGTTCCAGATCGAGGCGGTGGAGAACATCGACGAGAACGCCCAGGCGCTGCTGATGGGCGGCTCGCTCGACAAGGACGGCGAGAGCCAGGAGACCTGGATCGAAGGCAAGGACCTGCCGCTGGAGCGGACCATCGCCAACATGACGGGTATCCTCGAGCGTCTCGGCATGAAGATCGAGATCGCCTCCTGGCGCAATATCGTGCCCCACGTCTGGTCGCTGCACATTCGCGACGCCGCCTCGCCGATGTGCTTCACCAACGGCAAGGGCGCGACCAAGGAAGCGGCGCTCTGCTCGGCACTGGGCGAGTTCATCGAGCGCCTCTCCTGCAACTTCTTCTACAACGATCAGTTCTTCGGCACTGAGATCGCCGCCAGCGAGTTCGTCCACTACCCCAACGAGCGCTGGTTCCAGCCGGGGCCGAACGACGCGCTGCCCAGCGAGATTCTCGACGACCACTGCCGGGCGATCTTCGACCCGGAGGGCGAGCTCAGAGGCTCGCATCTGTATGACACCAACTCCGGACGCACCGACCGCGGCATCGTCTCGCTGCCGTTCCAGCGCCACTCGGACGGCGAGACGGTGTGGTTCCCGTCGAACCTGATCGAGAACCTCTATCTCAGCAACGGCATGAGCGCGGGCAACACCCTCGCCGAAGCGCAGGTGCAGTGTCTCTCCGAGATCTTCGAACGGGCGGTGAAGCGCCAGATCATCGAGCAGGAGATCGCGCTACCGGACGTGCCCGAGGCGGTGCTGGCGAAGTACCCGACGATTCTCGAAGGCGTGCAGGCGCTGGAAGCCCAGGGCTTCCCGGTGCTGGTCAAGGATGCCTCCCTCGGCGGACGCTTCCCGGTGGCTTGCGTCACCCTGATGAACCCGCGTACCGGCGGCGTGTTCGCCTCCTTCGGCGCGCACCCCAGCCTGTCGGTCGCCATCGAGCGCAGCCTCACCGAGCTGCTGCAGGGGCGCAGCTTCGAAGGCATGAACGACCTGCCACCCCCCACCTTCAACGCCCAGGCGGTGAGTGAACCGAACAACTTCGTCGAGCACTTCATCGACTCTTCCGGCGTGGTGTCGTGGCGCTTCTTCAGCGCCACGGCGGACGTCGACTTCGTCGAGTGGGACTTCTCCGGCACGAACGACGAGGAGGCCGCCAGTCTGTTCGCCATTCTCGAGGAAGAGGGGCTGGAGGCCTACGTCGCCACCTTCGAGGATCTCGGCGCACCGGTGTGCCGCATCCTGGTGCCCGGCTACTCCGAGGTCTATCCGGTCGAGGATCTGGTGTGGGACAACACCAACATGGCGCTGGCTTTTCGCGAGGATATTCTCGCCCTGCACGCCTTGGATGAGGCGCAGTTGGCCGCCCTGCTCGACCGCCTGGAGGAGAGCGAGCTCGACGAGCAGATGAAGATCGTCACCCTGATCGGGATCGAGTTCGACGACAACACCGTGTGGTCGGAGCTGACCATCGCCGAATTGAAGCTGCTGATCCAGCTGGCGCTGGGCCGACTCGAGGACGCGCTGGACGGCGCGCAGATGTTTTTGCAGTTCAACGACAACACCGTCGACCGCGGGCTCTTCTATCAGGCGCTGTCGGCGGTGCTCGAGATCGCCCTGGACGACGATCTCGACCTCGACGACTACCGTCACAACCTGACCCGCATGTTCGGCGAGGCGAAGATGGCGGACGCCATCGGCGCGGTGGAGGGCTCGGTGCGCTTCCCCGGACTGACGCCCACCAGCCTGGAGCTCGAAGGCATCGAGCGCCACCAGCGCCTGCTCGAGAGCTATCACAAGCTGCACGCCTGGCGGGCAGCCCAGGCGCGCTGATCGACGCTGCCCCCGCCGTCACCGGTCGGCCGGGTGATTCACGCCATCACCGACCGGAATCGGCCCGGGCAGGTCGAAGGGATCGACCCCTTCCAGACAGGCGATGTTGTAGCCGTACTGGTCCGGATTGGAACGCCGCTGATGGTGAGTGTAGATACCGCAGTTGCCGCAGAAATAGTGCCGTGCGGTCATGGTGTTGAACTGATAGCGGCGCAGGGTTTCCCCTCCGCTGACGATGCGCAGTCCCGCCAGCGGCACGCTCGCCACGATCGCGCCGCGGCGTCGACACATCGAGCAGTTGCAGCGACGCGGATCG
This sequence comes from Salinicola sp., assembly GCA_002695065.1. GTDB lineage: Bacteria > Pseudomonadota > Gammaproteobacteria > Pseudomonadales > Halomonadaceae > Salinicola. The sequence continues at coordinate 28,157 of NZNW01000072.1, forward strand.
ACCACGCCATCGGGTAGTTCGAGTTCGAGCACCACCGCACCGCAGTGACAGACTGCACGGTGGCGTGGCTGAATATCGGTACTGCCGATGCGCTTGATGATCTAGCCCCCCTTGCGCTCCCGCGCTCCGTCGCCGCTCTCTGCAGCATAGCGCCACGACGCCAATCTTCACCATCGTCAAACGATTACGTCTCTTCACATATCTCTGTCTCCGCTTCATGCAAGCGTCACGGGGCGGCGCTAGCCTGCCGCTCATCGACGACCACTCTTCGAGGAGACGAGACATGCCGACACAGCGAAAGCCCTTCACGCGACGCGACTTCCTGGCCGCCAGCGGCCACGTCGGGCTCGGTATGGCGGGAATCGGGCTCCTCGGCGCACCGGCGATCGTGCTGGCCGAGGGGCGACGCCCGACGGTGGAAGGCGGCGTGATGAGCGGCGACGTGCTGCCGGACCGCGCCATGCTGTGGGGAAGAGCGAGCATGCCGTCGCGGATGCTGGTCGAGGTCGCCGACAACCCCGAGTTCCGCGGTGCGCGCCAGTTGCCCTGGATCGATGTGCTACCCGGCACCGACCTGACCGGCAAGATCGACGCGACCGGCCTGCAGGGCATGAACACCGTTCACTACCGGGTGCGATTCGCCGCACTGGGCGATTCACGCGCGGCGAGCGAGCCGGTGGTCGGACGGCTGCAACTGCCGCCCTCCCAACCGAGAGACATTCGCTTCGTCTGGTCCGGTGACGTGGTCGGCCAGGGCTGGGGCATCGATGAATCCCGCGGTGGCATGCGCACCTGGGAGACGATGCGCCAGGTTCGGCCGGATTTCTTCATCCACTCCGGCGATACGGTCTACGCCGACGGGCCGCTGGAAGCGCAGACCGAGCTCCCCGATGGCGGCGTGTGGCGCAACATCGTCACGCCGGCCAAGCAGAAGGTCGCCGAGACGCTGGACGAATATCGCGGCCAGCACGCCTACAACCACCTCGACGCCAACTTCCGCCGCTTCGCCGCCGAAGTGCCGATGCTGGCCCAGTGGGACGATCACGAAACGACCAACAACTGGTATCCGCAGGAGATTCTCGACAACGATCTCTATACGGAGAAGAACGTGGCGCTGCTCGCCGCCCGCGGTCGTCAGGCGTTTCTCGAGTACATGCCGATCCGGATGTCCACTTCCGCCCCGCAGCGGATCTATCGCCGTTTCTCCTACGGGCCGGGGATGGAGGTCTTCATGCTGGACATGCGCAGCTATCGCGGCCCCAACAGCGCCAACCTGCAAGGCGAGGAGTCCTCGGCCACCGCGTTCCTGGGCGAAAACCAGTTCCGCTGGCTGCGCCAAGCGCTGAACGACTCCACCGCGACCTGGAAGATCATCGCCGCCGACATGCCCATCGGCCTGGTGGTACCGGACGGCGATCGGTTCGAAGCGATCGCCAACAATGACCCCGGCCAGCCGCTCGGGCGGGAACTGGAGCTCGCCCGGCTGTTGCAGGCCATTCGTGACGACGATATCCGTAACGTGGTCTGGTTCACCGCCGACGTTCACTACACCGCCGCGCACCACTACGCCCCGGAGCGCGCCAGTTTCAAGGCGTTCAAGCCGTTCTGGGAGTTCGTCAGCGGACCGCTCCACGCCGGCACCTTCGGCCCCAGCGAGATGGATGCCACCTTCGGCCCGGAGGTGACCTTCTTCAAGGCCCCGCCGGAGGGCCAGTCCAACCTGCCGCCTTCGGCGGGCTACCAGTTCTTCGGCCAGGCCGATCTGGACGCCGAGAGCGAGACGCTGACCGTCCGGCTGAAAGACAGCGATGGCAGGACGCTGCACACCCAGGTACTGGAGCCCGAGCCCCGCTCCGCCAACGCCTGAGGCCGGCTGGCGGTCGGCGCCGAGGTCACACCAGCTTGCCCGGGTTCATGATGCAGGCAATATTCTGGGAGATGAGCGATATCCGTTAAGCTGGCCGACGGCCTCTCGAGATTGAAAATCATGGCAAAGACAACCGCGTACCAACCCACGGCGCGTAGCCGAATCGGGCTGGATAGTCTGAACTTCTTCCTGGCCGACGTTCGCGATGGTGTGGGGCCGTTTCTCGGCATCTATCTGTTGACTCGCCACGAGTGGAGCGCCGGACAGATCGGCGTGGCGATGTCCGCGATGACTTTCGCGACGATGCTCGCGCAGAGTCCGGCGGGCATGTTGCTGGATATCACGCGCTTCAAGCGGGCGCTGGTGGCCGTGGCGACACTCGTCGTCGCCATCTGCAGCGTGCTGATGACCCAGCCGGCGTTCGTCAATTTGCCGGCCATCGTGATGTTTCAGGCGCTGATGGGGGTGAGTGCGGCTTTCCTGCTGCCCGCGGTGGCGGCAATGACACTGGGAATGGTCGGCAATCGACGCTTCCCGCACCGCCAGGGACGCAACGAAGTGTTCAATCATGCCGGCAACGTGGTGTCGGCATTGCTGGCGGGCGCGCTGGCTCACTTCCTGAGTATCGAGTGGCTGTTCTATGCGCTGGTGATCTTCGCGCTCGGCAGTCTGATCAGTGTACTCGTGATCCGGGAGGCAGACATCGACCACGACGCCGCCCGCGGCAAAATCGAGGATAAACCGTTGACCGGCGGCAGCATCATCGATGTGCTGAGGCATCGCCGCATAGTGATGCTGGGCCTGACCTTGGTGCTCTTTCATTTCGCCAACGCCGCGATGCTGCCGCTGGTCGGTCAGTATCTGACCATCGGCGATCGCGATGCCGCCTCGCTGTACATGTCTGCCTGCATCGTGATCGCGCAGCTGGTGATGATTCCCGTCGCGTGGTGGGCCGGCCGACGGGCAATAAGCTGGGGCCGCCTGCCGGTTTTCATGATCGGGTTACTGGCACTGCCACTGCGTGGCGCGCTCTATGCCGTCAGCAACGACCCGCTATGGCTTTTGATGGTGCAGGCGCTGGATGGCATCGGCGCCGGTATCTTCGGCGTACTGTGGCTGATCGTGGCCGCCGATCTCACCCACGGAACGGGGCGTTACAACGTCACGGTAGGCGTACTCGGCACCCTGTTCGCCATGGGGGCCGCGAGTTCGAACCTGGTCGCGGGCTATGTGGTGGAAGCCAGCGGATACGCCGGTGACTTCCTGTTCCTGGCCGCCTTCGGTGTGCTCGCGCCCATTGTCTACCGGCTGGGCGTCGGCGAGACTCGTCCTGACGACCCCGAGCACGCTTCCGTTGGCAACGTGAATTTCATCCCAACCGCCTAGCCGTGGCGACGCGCTTCAGGCGGTGACGGTCGGGTGGACGCCACGGTTCGACATTGCAACGTCGGTGAAAAGCTCCCGCAGATGACGGCGATATTCAGCGGTATGGCGCTCGACGTCCGGCATCTTCATCACGTCGTTGGCGATGAACGTCGGCAACCCTTCCAGTCCGACGAAGGCCTGTGACTTGTGGAATGCGAAATAGACACCGTCCACGCCCTTGCCGTCGAAGAAGTTGCCCGGCTCGTCGAAGGCTTCCCGCGGCGCGTTCCAGGTCAACGACAACATGTAGCACCGGCCCTGAAGCAGGCCGCCGCTGCCGTACTGCTTGGAGGGGTCCTGCCGCGAACGGCCGTCATTGGCATAGAGCGAGCCGTGGCCGGCGGTGAAGACCTCATCGATGTAGCGCTTCACGCTCCAGGGCGTGCCCATCCACCAACCCGGCATCTGGTAGACGATGACATCCGCCCACAGATAGTTCTGCACCTCGGCGTCGATATCGTAGCCTTGCTCGATCACCGTCTCGCGGAGCTCGTGCCCCAGCTCCGCCAGTTGCGCGACGGCGACGGCATGGAAGGTATTGTTGAGCTCACCGCCGGAATGGGCGAACGGCTTGCCACCGTTGATCAACAGAATCTTCATCTCGAATGGTTCTCCATCAATACTGATTAGGCGGCACTCGGCAATGACCGAGCACAGCGGAATGGAAGCCATTGTGACGAGAAACTGCCTCGGATAAACCACCCGGCCGGCAAGTCACTTTTGATTTAAAATCAACAAAATCTCGTAACGCGGCAACACGATGAAAAGCACCCTGGAAGAGCAGCAAGCCTTTGTCGCCGTGGTTGACAGCGGCTCCATCACCGCCGCCGCCGAACGGCTCGGCTTGACCGTCTCTGGCGTCAGCCGCGCGCTCAACCGGCTGGAGCGGAAACTCGAGACGACGCTACTGAGACGAACGACGCGACGCCTGGAGCTGACCGAGGAGGGACAGACGTTCCTGGGGCACGCCCGTTCGATTCTTGCTGCCGTCGACAACGCCGAGGAGGCGATCGCCAACCGCCATGACCGTCCCCGCGGCCGCTTGCGCATCAATGCAGCGCCGAGCTTCATGCAGTTCGTGATCGTGCCGATCGTCGGCGAATTCCGCGACCGATTTCCGGGCATCACCCTGGAACTCGACACCCACGATCGCTTCATCGACCTGCTGGAACAGCGCGTCGATCTCGCCATCCGTATTGGCGAGCTCGAGGACTCCTCACTGCATGCCAGGCCGCTGGGCCACAGTCCACTGCGTCTTCTGGCCAGCCCGGATTATCTCAAGCGTCACGGTGCGCCGCGCGGCGTCGGCGATCTCGCGCACCACAGCCTGCTCGGCTTTAGCCAGCTCGACCATCTCAACGACTGGCCGCTGCTCGACGCCCGCGGCGAGCCGTTTCACGTGAAACCCTCGCTATCGGCGTCCAGCGGCCCCACGCTGCTGGAGCTCGTCCTCGCCGGCGAAGGTATCGCCTGTCTCGCCGACTACATGACCCTCGCCCCACGCCGAAGCGGCGCTCTCGTCGACGTGCTGCCCGAGCAAACCCGGTTCCGGACCCAGCGCATCAACGTCGTATACTATCGCCAGACTGCGCTCTCGCAACGTGCGCGGCTGTTCATGGATTTTCTCGCCGAGAAGCTACCGGAGAAGTATTTAAGAATCTAAATTTCCATTCAATAAAGTCAGCGAACGCTTCATGAATCGCGCCACGAACTCATGATAAGGACATCCCGATATCGTGCGCTGTTAGTGCACGATACCGAGACGACGACATCGACGAATCTCCTGATACGGCAATATCGACAGATTTTATCTCTAGATCGAGGGAGCCTGGGCGGCAGCAGGTTGAACGTTGTTACGGCCCCTTATGATCCGTCAGCAAGCTGTCTAGAGGATCACCCTCGATCTCGAACACCGGATTATCTTCCGTGATCGGGCGCTCCCCGATAATCTGGAACCAGCTATCGAGATCGGCATTGCTGATTTTATTATCTGAATCGTCCTGCTTGTGGAATGTGTCGAGCAGATCGAAGAACTCCTCATGCTCGAGAAGGAACTTGGCCGCGTCTCTTTCAGCATCAGATCGATCGCTATCGTCTCTGATCTTCTCAAGATTTTTCTTGCTTACAATATCGTCCCCACCATTCCAGTCGTTCCAATTCTCGGCAATAGTACTGATCTTTTCCTTGTTATCTTCGAAGAACTCTTCACCGTGAACCTGCAAGTCCACTTCATCGAGGTGATTTTCAAAAAATTTCTCTGGAATATTGCCATTTTCCGCGACCTCTTCGGTAAAGGCTTCGTAGAGCTCCGGCTGGGCATCCCACACGGGCACATCCTTGGAGAAGAACTCCTCATAAAGCGGGCTCGGCTCTTTTCGTTCAAAGATAGGATTATCGTCGGTTTCGGGACGCTCGCCGACAAACTGAAGCCAAGAGTCGATATCTGCGGTACTGGCTTTGTTGTCCGCATCTCCTCCATTATGAAACGTATCCAGCAGATCAAAAAACTCCTCGTTGTCCAGTAGGAATTGCGCGGCCTTCTGATCCATCTCGGTGCCGATTTCCTTGTTCACGACTCGCTCGAGATCTTTCTTGCTCACCAGGTCGTCGGCGCCGGACCAGGTCCAACTATACTCTGGCATGCCGGATCCCGGGTCGTCAGACAGCCCTAGCCGTCCACCAAGCCCACCGCTACCACTATCACCGTTATCATCATCGGATTCCCCATCGTCGATCTTGTAGTCGCCGGGGGTATCTCTGTCCCAATGGTCAGCGATGTAATCGATGATCTCCTTGTTGTCCTGATAAAATCCGTCGTCGTAGTAGATATTTTCCGGTGCATCTCCCGCGCCTTCTTCACCTTCAAATGCAGCGGCGGAGTGAATCAGAAAATTGAGTTTCTCTCCCCAGTCATCCTCCATCACGCCATAGCTATCGAGATCCTCAAAATCGCCGAGAACCTCCTTCTCTTTTTCTCGATTTTTCTGCTGGCTGATAACCAGGCCAAGAATGAGGCTAACAGCTCCCACTGCTACGCCAACCACGTTCAGCCCAGGCACGACGCCCAGTCGAGAGACCGCACCCAGTGCCCGCAAGGGGGCAAAACGCGCCCCGGGACTGATAGTCGACCCAGCGATCTCTGCGGCACCGGCCGCCGTGAATCCGGCTCCCGATACGATGCCGAGAGAAGCATTGGCCTTATCCATCGCATCGCCATTTTTCAGCGCCGCATCCAGACCCATACCCGCCACGGCGACATCGAGTATGCCACCGCCGAAATTGGTCATATAGCCGATTCCCTTGAGCGCCGGCCCAAAGAGATTGACCTTGTCGGTATCGGTCGGTGTCGACGTGCGTCTGACGTCGTCATTGATACCTTCAATGTTCTCGACCTCCGGTATTTGCGTGCCCGGAGGCAGCGCCCCGCTCATGGCGAATTGGTCACCGCGCCCCGCGGCACCGGCGTTATCAAGCGCCTGGTTGAAACCATCGTAGACATGGTCACCACCGCCGCTACTTCTTGAAGCCGTATCACTCAGCGGGTCAAGATCCCGGATGTCGCTTGTGGTCTGATTTTGCAGATCGTCAAAGAGCTCTTGACTGTTCTTGAAGGAAATATCGGCAGCGTTGATATCGTCGATAAGCTCATTGGTAAGCTTTGACTTTTCATCCATCCCATCAAGAAAGAACTTCCGGTCGGCATCGCTGAGATTTGAATCGTTCTCGTAGAGATCTCTAAGCTCGGAGTTATCTTTCTTCAAATCTTTGAGAAGGCTGTCCATCTGGCTCTTCTCAGACTCGCTAAACCCACCTCTTAACTCCGCTGCGGAAAGGATCTGTTCGACTTTCGCTTGCTTCACCAAACTATCATCATGGAGTTCGATTGCCTTTAGGTGAAGCTGCCTCCTCTCGTCGGCTTCTGTAAACGCCTTTTGAGCCTCCGTGTCTTTTCCGTTCGATACGTCTTCGGAAACCTCGTCCATACGCTTGTCAATGTCATCCCTCCGATCGAGCTGTTGTTGCTTCTGCTCATCGGTCAGATCAGGATCGTTTTCAATCAGCGCTCTCTCTTCTGAAATACCATCTTGTATCTTATCGACGGCATCCTGAACCTTTTCTTTCTGTTCATCACTTAGGTCTTCTTTTATCTCCATCAGTGCCGAGAGCTCAGACCAACCCTTATCGATCTTCTGGCGAGCTTCCACTCGTTCGTCAGGAACGAACTCTTCTTTCGTACCGGTATTTTTCTTGTAAGTATCGTATAGCTCCTTGTCCAGGCCAAGCGCTTCAATCATACCCTTTTGACCGAAGAGCGACTTGAAACCATTACCCATATAATCAAGCGTATTCAGAGTACCCGGTGTACAGCCAATGAAAACGAGTATTCCGCGCGCAACAGCCATACGCTCTTCGGGAGAATCACCGAAATCGTCTCCGGAACGTCGATAAATGGCATTTGCCAGCGCCACCAGCCCGCCAATGGCAAAAGTCGCTTCTCGATCAATGAAGGTTTTAAACCCCGACTTTAGCTCTTTAGTGACCCTACCTGAATCTTTAAGCCCTGCGTCTCTTACGGCATTATCGACACGATCGCTGATATCACCGAAGTCCAGCTTACCGGCCTTCGTCCCTTTCAGCGCTTCCTCCTTCAAAGCATCCGTCAGAACGTCTTTGACGATCTTTATTTTATTGAACTGCTCCTTTTCCTTATCGGTCAACTTATCGAAGCCAGCCGGCTTTCCGTCATCACCAGCCTTCAGGGAATCGATCGCCTGCCAGACGCGCGTACTCGCCTGGAGGCCAAAGTTGGAGTAGATAATGCCAGTAAGCATCGGTTTGACGAGATCACTGGCAACCTGCTCTGCACGCTCCTCACTCTCCGCGCTAATATCCCCGCTACCATATTCGTCGTCAATCTCGTCCATGGCGCCGCCAACGTCCATCGTCAGGCTCTTGGCGGTAATCTGGTTCTGAGCCTCTTCCGCTTTCTCCGGATCCAGTGTTGCCAACACACTGAGATCGTTATGCATTCGGTTCTGGGCCTGCTGCTTCAAACCATCATCGTCCAGATCCTTTATTGCCAGAAGATACTCATCCCCTTCCTCACCGGTCATCGAAGAGTAGATTTTATCTACGAGTGCATCTTTATCCTTCAACTTGTCGGTGGCGTCCGACATCATTTCTTCTGAGAGCTCAGCAAAATCCTCATCACTGAGAAGTCCTTCCAGCTCCTCGCTCAAAGCCTGTTCATCAACGAGGCCCCGAACGTCACTCTCCGACATCATTTGCGTGCTTTCGGCGTAGTCCGATCTATCACCACCGGCAATGTCCACGACCTGATAAGGAAGAATTTCAATACCGTTTTTTAGATCCGACTTCAACTCCATGAGTCGGATGTACTTATCCAGTTTATCCTTGAGTTCTTTATCGTCGGTATCGTCTCTTTTGTCTTTCAGGTTCTGCATGAAGAGATCACCCACGGAAAGGGACTCTCCATCCTCTTCAACCGTAGTTTCCGCCCCCATCAGGTCCGTTTCGCTCGCGAGTGGCAGGTCCCGGTCCCGGAAGGGGTCATCGGCTTCACCGCGATGCTTGTCTGCTGCATAGTCCGTGATGGTTTCATAGTGCTGTGGAGTTCTAGATTCGAGCACTACCAGCGTTTCACCGTCTTTATGGATGAGCTTGACGCCTTCGACGAGTTTACCCTTCTCGTCGGTAACGTTCTCGACTTCGTCGTCTCCACTTAACACGGGAATGTCATCGCTACCGTTGAGCAATTCATACTCGTCGCTGTCGACTTTTTCTTCGATTCCATCCCAGGTATCTTTGAGATTCTTGATTTGTTGATAGACCTCAGGCGTATACTCCTCAGAAACGGCGTAGCGCTTGCCATCACTGTCTTTATAGATAAGGGTTCCACCCTCGGTGCTAAACGCATCGATATCATCGACTGTAATCTGAACGCCGGAGTGGAAGTCATCACTGCCACCCCCGAATTCGGAGTACTCGAAGTCATTCAGGCCGGTAGGAAGGGTAACCTCGGAATCAGGGGTAATGACTTCGAAGCCCTGGTTCTTTTTCCGGTCGAGCCAACTCTTGTCATCCTTTGGGACATCAGCGCTAGACCATGCATACTCGTCATCGAGGCTTTCCGCATCGCCACCCTCCATTTTCGATTCGACCTGCTCGTAGAGCTCGGGAGTGATGTCTTTCTGCACCAGAAATTTGTCACCACTCTTGGTTCTGACCTCGAGCATGTCGAACCAGTAGGAGAGGACGACACCGCCGCCGCCAACATACTCGTCGCTGACGTATTCAATGTCATCTTGCGAGATAGGCGCGTCTATGGTCACTAGTGACGGTTTGCCATCCATGTAAGGGGCGTATTCATCGCCTTCCAGCTTATCGAGCATCTCCTGGCCTTTCTCGCTTCGCTCGGGAGTTGGTAGAGTCAGACCAATAGGGCCGTTGATGGGGACAGGGTCTTTTACGTGCCGAGAACTTCCTGTCAACAGTTGTTCGAATCCGCCGGAAGGAGCTTCACTCCAGGGATCCGAGCGACGCTCGCTGTCTCTTGATTCGATAGGCATTTGATTCACTCCTGATAATCATTGTCTGAATCATAAGCGCTGTCATCGGCACGGCTGTTTTGATAACGGTTTTTCAAAAAAACCTACACACCAACAGGCACCTTTTTGTAAATCAGCTCACGGATGGCATCTCTGCCATAGAGGCACACGTCATGAAAGTCAGTCCAAAGACATGCAGTTTTTATGTCGACTTCCCTACTTTCATGTTACCTATCCACATCATCCCGCCAGCCAACGAGTATTGTCTTTTGGTTGTCGTCCTGTGTAATCGAGAAACAGGTAGTGTCTGATTGTTTTGGGATCACTCGAGCGCTCGATCATGAAATCTCTCGAGCGGGTCCGGAGCAGTTTGAAGGCCATCGTTAATTAACCTTCAAAAACAGACGGTTGATATCGAACTCGTCGAGCTGTCCGACGTCATCCAATTGACATCCCGGCGTCATGGCAGCGTCATGCATCAGCGCCAGACTGCAAACGTTTTCATCGTTGCAGGCGAAGTCGCTCTCATGCCGTCATCACGTCCCTCACTGGTCCAGATCGCCGAGCGGGTCGGGGTTTCCCCAGCCACGGTGTCGCGTGCCTTCAACCGGCCGGAGCTGCTCAGCGACGCCACTCGCGAGCGGATACTCGCTACCGCCAGGCAGCTCGGTTTTCGGCCCAGCAAGGTGGGCAGCAGCCTGCGATCGGGCAGCACCCGGACGCTGGGGCTACTGCTGCCGACAATGTCCAACCCGGTTTTTGCCGCCTGCTTCGAAGGTGCCGAGGAGCGCGCATTGAAGGCGGGCTACAGCGTGATGCTGGCGACCACGGGGTACGACAGTCGACGCGAGCGGGCGGCCGCGCGCAGCCTGCTCGACCACCGCGTCGAAGGCATGATCCTGACCGTGGCCGACCCGGCATGCAGCGCCACGCTGGCCGAGCTCACCGCCAGCGGCTTGCCATTCGTGCTCGCCTACAACGAGAGCGATCGGCATCCGTTCGTCAGCGTCGACAATCGCGCCGCCGCCGGCGACATGGTCGAGCATCTGGTCGCCAGCGGTCACCGTCGGCTCGCCATGGTCAGTGGGCCGCTGGACGCCTCCGACCGGGCATCGAAGCGTCTCGACGGCGTCCTGGAGCGCGCCGCCCGCCTGGGCCTGCCCGTACCGACCCATGTCTCGATGCCCCGGCACACCGCGGCGGACCGAGCTCGTCTGAGGAGCCTGCTCTCCTCGCCCAGGCCGCCCACCGCGCTGTTCTGCTCCAATGATCTGCTGGCCGCCTCGGTGATCGCGGAACTGGCGACGCTGGGTCTGCGCGTGCCGGACGACCTCTCCGTCTGCGGCTTCGACGGCATGGCCTTCGGCGCGCTGATGGTGCCGTCGCTGGCCAGCGTCCACCAGCCCAGCACCGAGATCGGCAGCCAGGCCTGCCATGAACTGCTCAATGCGCTCGGCGGCGAAAGCAGTCGCTCCGTGCGCCTGCCCCATCGCCTGTGCGGGGGCGGCACCGTCGCCCGCCTGCCGGTCGATTAGCACCAATGCATGGTCATTGACGCCGCATCGTCACTCAGCTCGCATCGCCCACTCACTGCATCGCCAAACCAGAGGATCGGTTCATCATGTTGAAACAGACGCTTCGTATCGCCGTCACGGCATTGGGATTCACCGTCGCGGCTCTCGGTTCGCTATCGGCCCAGGCCGCCGACAACGCCATCTGCTACAACTGCCCGCCGGAGTGGGCCGACTGGGGCACCCAGTTGAAGGCCATCGAGGCGGATACCGGCATCCACGTGCCGCAGGACAACAAGAACTCCGGTCAGTCGCTGGCCTCGATCACCGCCGAGAAGGACAACCCGGTCGCCGATGTCGTCTATTACGGCGTGACCTTCGGCATCCAGGCCGCCGAGCAGGGGCTGGTGCAGGGCTACAAGCCGGCCCACTGGGACGAGATACCCGACGGCCTGAAAGATCCCGACGGCAAGTGGTTCGCCATCCACTCCGGGACGCTGGGCTTCATGGTCAACGTCGATGCGCTCAACGGCGCGCCGGTACCGCACTCCTGGAACGACCTGCTCAAGCCCGAGTATCGCGGCATGGTCGGCTATCTCGATCCGTCGTCGGCGTTCGTGGGCTATGTCGGCGCGGTTGCGGTCAACGGGGCGCTGGGCGGCTCGCTGGACGATTTCACCCCGGCGATCGAGTGGTTCCGGAAGCTGCAGGCCAACGACCCCATCGTGCCCAAGCAGACCGCCTACGCCCGCGTGCTCTCCGGCGAGATTCCGATCCTGCTCGACTACGACTTCAACGCCTATCGGGCGCGCTACGACGACAAGGTCAACGTGCAGTTCGTGATCCCCCAGGAGGGCACCGTCACCGTGCCCTACGTGATGAGTCTGGTCGCCAACGACCCGCACCCGGAAGCGGGCAAGAAGGTGCTCGACTACGTGCTCTCCGACAAGGGCCAGGCGATCTGGGCCAACGCTTATCTGCGCCCGGTCCGCCCCGGCGCGGCGTCGCCGGAAGCGCAGGCGAAGTTCCTGCCGGACAGCGACTACGCCCGCGCCGGAACCGTGGACTACGCCAGGATGGCGGCGGCGCAGCGCGCCTTCTCCCAGCGCTATGCCAACGAGGTGGATTGACGACATGGGCCGACGTCGAGCCTGGTTGGTGATCGCCGCCCCCGCCGTGGTGCTGTTCCTCGCCTTCTGGCTGCTGCCGATGGTCAAGCTGGCCGGGATCGGCGCCGCCACGTCACAGGGCATGGACGCTTCCGCCTACTGGCTGGTGGTGACCCAGCCCCGCTACTGGCAGAGTCTGATCAACACCGTGGCGCTGTCGCTGGGGGCAACGCTGGCCACCCTCGTCATCGCCCTGCCCGTCAGTCGTTTCCTGGCCCGCCACCCCGACTTTCCCGGGCGGCGGGTGCTGATGTCACTGCTGCTCTTCCCGCTCGCCTTTCCCGGCGTGGTGGTGGGTTTCCTGGTGATTCTCGCCACCGGCCGCCAGGGCGTGCTCAACACGCTCTCGAAGGCGCTGTCCGGTGAACCGGTGGTACTGGCCTACGGCATGGCAGGGCTTTTCATCGGCTATCTCTACTTTCTGCTGCCGCGCACCATCGGCGTGCTGATGGCGGCAGTGGAGGGGATCGACAAACACTGGCTGGAAGCGGCGCAGACGCTGGGTGCTAGCCCCTGGCGACGGTTCGTCGATATCGAGCTGCCGGCACTGACCGGCGCGCTGACCGCGGCCGGGGCGATGTGCTTCGCCACCGCCATGGGCGCCTTCGGCACCGTGTTCACCCTCGGCACCAGGATCGACGTGCTGCCGATCACCATCTACGACGAGTTCACCAACTACGCCAACCTACCGGTCGCCGCAGCGCTCTCGGTGGTGCTGGGACTGGCCACCTGGGCGGTGCTCTACCTCGCCAACAGCCTGGCCGCCCGCACGGCAAGGGGAAATTGAGATGACCGCAGGAGTTCCCGCATGAGGCATTCCCGCTGCGACACCCGGCTCGGCCTGGCCGCCACGCTCGCCGTCGCCGCCTTCCTGATCGGCCCGGTGCTGCTGTCGATCACCGCCGGCGTGACCAGGAACTATTTCGTCGGCCTTTCCAGCGGACTGACCCTGGACTGGATCGCCCAGGTCTGGGATCTCTACGCCGACACGATCTGGCGCTCCTACGGCGTGGCACTGGCCACGCTCGCGATCACCACCACCATTGGCGTGCCCGCCGCCTGGGTGCTGACGCTGTTCCCCGGTCGGCTTTCCCGCCTGCTGGAGGAGCTGCTGACGCTACCCGTCGCCGTGCCGGGGCTCGCCACCGCCCTGGCGCTGATCGTCTCCTGGGGTAGCGTCGGCTGGCTGCGCAGTAGCGTTCTATTCATCGTCATCGGCCATGTGCTGTTCACGCTGCCGTTCATGGTGCGCGCCGTGCGCGCCGGCATGCAGGGGGCCGACCTGGTGGTGCTGGACGAAGCTGCCGCGACCCTCGGCGCCAGTCGCCGTCGGCGCTTCTTCGACATCATCGTGCCCGCCGCCAGAAGCGGCATCGTCACCGGCGCGCTGACCGTGGTGACGCTCTCCATCGGCGAGTTCAACCTGACCTGGCTACTGCATACGCCGCTGACCAAGACGCTGCCGGTGGGGCTGGCCGACAGCTACGCCTCGATGCGTCTCGAGGTGGCCTCCGCCTACACCCTCGTCTTCCTGCTGATGCTGCTGCCGCTGATGGTCGGGCTGCAGTGGATCGCTGCCCGCTCGACGCGCCACGGCAGCCTCGGCCTTGGCGCATCGACATGACCCCATCACGCACATGAGCGACTCATCGACATGACACAACCGTTGACCATCAGGCTCGACAACTGCGCCAAGACCTGGCCCGACGGCACCCGCGCCCTGGCGCCGCTGGACCTGTCGATCCACGCCGGCGAGACGCTGGCGCTGCTGGGCCCCTCGGGGTGCGGCAAGACCACCCTGCTGCGCATGATCTGCGGACTGGAGCGCGCCGACGTGGGTGGCCGGATTCACTTCGGCGACGACGACGTCACCCAGGTGGCGCCGGAAGCGCGAGGCGTCGGCGTGGTGTTCCAGGGCTACGCGCTGTTCCCCAACATGAATGTGGCGCAGAACGTCGGCTACGGTCTGAAGATTCGTGGCGTGGACGCCGCCAGCCGGCGCCGACGCGTGGCGGAGATGCTCGAACTGGTCGAGCTGGAAGCGCTGGCGGAGCGGCGCATCGATCAGCTCTCCGGGGGGCAGCGTCAGCGCGTGGCACTGGCTCGGGCGATCGCCATCGAGCCCCGCGTGCTGCTGCTCGACGAACCGTTGACCGCGCTCGATGCCCGCCTGCGCCAGCAGCTGCGGGTGGATCTCGCCAAGCTGCTCAAGACCCTCGGCATCACCTGCGTCATCGTCACCCACGATCAGGAGGAGGCGATGATGCTGGGCGACCGGGTGGCGGTGATGTCCGCCGGGCGACTGGAGCAGCTCGGCGCGCCGGAGACGCTCTACCGCGCCCCCGCCTCCCCGTTCGTGGCCGACTTTCTCGGCACCCTGTGTCGGCTGGAGGGCGGCGAGGTGACATCCCGCCACGGCGTCGAATCGCTGACCTTCCGACCGCACGAGGTCGAGCTCGCGGCCCCGGGCCAGGGGCTGCCCGCCCGAATCCAGGCGCGCTTCTTCCTCGGCAGTCATATCCGCTTCGAACTGGCGCTGGCCGACGGTCAGCGCTTCACCGCCCTGGCCGCCCCCGACGCCGTCTGGCAGCCGGACGATGCCGTCTCCGTCATCATCGAGCAGGCCCGCGTGGCCTGAACCCGGACAACCAGGAACCCTGCATGCTGATCGCACAACTCACCGACCTGCATATTCGCCGGCCCGGCCAGAAGGCCTACCGCGTGGTCGAAACCGACCGCTATCTCCCCCCGGCGGTGGCGGCACTCAACGCGCTCGCTCCCCGGCCCGACGTGGTCCTGATCACCGGCGATGCCACCGATTTCGGCCGGCCGGAAGAGTACGCCACGCTGGCCGAACTCCTCGCGCCGCTGGAGATCCCCTGGTATCTGATCCCCGGCAACCACGACGATCGCCAGGCGCTGCGCGACGCCTTTCCCGCCCACGACTATCTCGGCGACGGCCCGTTCATCCAGTACGCCATCGAACGCTTCCCGCTGAGGATGCTGGCGCTGGATACCCTGGTGCCGGGCGAGAGCCGCGGCGAACTCTGCGCCGAGCGACTCGACTGGCTCGCCACGCGGCTGGCCGAGCAGCCCGAACGCCCAACCCTGATCTTCATGCACCACCCGCCATTCGCCACCGGCATCGCGCACATGGACGCCATCGGCCTGGCCGGCGCCAGCGGGATGGCCGCGATCGTGCGCGACTACCCCAACGTGGAGCGCATTCTCTGCGGCCACGTGCATCGCACGATCTTCCAGCGCTTCGCCGGCACCATCGCCAGTTGCTGCCCCAGCACCGCCCACCAGGTCGCCCTCGACCTGCGCGAGGACGGCCCCTCCGCCTTCGTCATGGAACCGCCGGGGTACCAGCTCCATCTCTGGCACGCCAATGAACTGATCACCCACCACGGCGTGATCGGCGATCATGCCGGGCCCTATCCGTTTCACGAGGAAGGCGGCCTGATCGACGAGTGAGGCACACGTGGCGCAGACGTTCTCACCTCGAGGAGAGCCCCGCCGCCGCCCAGGCCCTGATCAGGGCGGGGCCGTGGCGTAGCGCTGCAGCGAGTCGACCAGCGTTTCCGGCAGCAGGATGCCCTCCAGCTCGCCCTGGCGTCTCAAGTCGTAGCGTCGCTGCCCCGGGAGCCGCACGCCCTCTTGCGAGAGCATCGCCGAGAACAGCCGCTCCGCCCGGGGCAGATAGCCGGCGCCGAAGCGAGCGGGGTCGATCGCCAGCAGCAGATGCGCCACATTGGGCGGCTCTCCCTCCGCGTCGAAGAACGACGTCGCCTCGAAGCCGAAGTGGCCACCCGTGAGCCCGGCCGTGAGCAGCTCGATCATCAGCGCCAGCGAAGCGCCCTTGGCATCGCCCATGGGCACCATGCTGCCGGCGAGGGCCGCATCGGGATCGGTGGTGTCGCGCCCTTCGCTATCGATGGCCCAGCCGGCAGGTATCGTGTCGCCGGCCTTCTTGGCCAACATCACCTTGCCCCGCGCCACCTTGGACAGCGACAGATCGATCACCAGCGGTTCGGCCGAGGCTCGCGGGGACGCGAAGGCGATCGGGTTGGTGCCGAACAGCGGCACCTTTCCTCCCCAGGGCGCCATGGCGGAGGGCGCGTTGCTGAACGCCATCGCCAGCAGGCCGGACCGGGCCAGCGACTCCACCGGATGACCGGCCACCCCGAAGTGATGAGAGCGCCGGATCGCGATAGCGGCGACCCCCAGCACCTTCGCCACCGGCACGACGCGGTCGACCCCCGCCGCGATGGCCGGAAACGCCAGCCCATGCCCGGCATCGACGTGAACCACGCTGCCGCTGACCTGGACTTCGGGGACGGCGCCGCCGGTGACCTTGCCGCTCAGGATCTGATCGAGATAGAACGGCAGTCGAGCCAGGCCATGGGAGGAGAGACCGTCGCATTCGGCGGCGACCAGCGCCCGGCTGGTGACTCCGGCCTCCCGAGCCCCCACGCCCGCTCCCAGCAGGGCTTGCATGGCCAGTTCGCGGGCCTGGGCAATCGATAGTCGCCGGCGGCTCATGCGTTGTCCTCCAGCACCCGGCTCACGTTGCGTGCGGTCATGGCGCTGATAGTGACGTTCGACTCATGGGTGACGCCGGCGACATGGGGCGTCAGGACCAGATTGCAGGCCCGGGCGCGCGTCAGGACGCTGTCGGCGGGCAGGGGTTCGCGTTCGAACACATCGAGCATGGCGCCACCGATACGCCCTTCGCACAAGGCCTCGGTGAGCGCCGCCTCGTCGACGATCCCGCCTCGGGCGGTGTTGATCAGCACGCTGCCCTCGCGCATGGAGGCGATCGCATCGGCGTCGATGAGATGGCGCGTCTGCTCGGTCAGCGGCACATGGAGGCTCACGCCGTCGCTGCGGGTCAGCAGGGACTCGATCGTCTCGACACGCTCCGCCATCTGCCAGGCCGGATCCTTCGGATCGGCGAAGGGATCGAACGCGATCACGCTCATGCCCAGCGCCTGGGCGCGCCTTGCCACTTCTCTCGCGATACCGCCGAAGCCAACCAGCCCGAGCACGCATCCCTGGCTCTCGTGGCCGACCAGCGCCTGCCGCGGCCAGTCGCCATCGAGCACCGCGGCCGTCGAGTGATAGGCGCCGCGGCGCAGCATCAGCATGCCCGTGATGACATACTCCGCCACCGCCGAAGCATTGCCGCCGGTGGCGGGAAGCACGGCGATGCCGCGCTCCTGGCAACGCGCCACGTCGATATTGTCCAAACCGACGCCGAGTCGGCCCACGGCCTCGAGGTCGGGAAAACGGGAAAGCAACGCCTCGTCAATACGGGTTCGATTGCGCACGATGAGCGCACGCACGCCCTCCCCCATCGACAGCAACCGCTCCCGGTCCTCGACCAGCGCGGCATCGAAGTGGACCGAATGACGCCGCGTCAGCGTCTCGACGGCGGCGGCATCCATGAACTCGCTGATCACTACGTCAACCATTTAGATACTCCATCTGTCGGTAAAAATCGTCGTAGGGCTGCCAAGGCTATGTACGAAAAGTCGTCGAGCGATGACCAGACAAGGCAAAAATCAGCGAAAGTACGGAGTTTACGGATGTAAATGAGTATTTTGAGCTGATTTTTAACGCCGTATGGCCGAGCACAGGCAGTTTTCGTACAAAGCCGGAGTCAGCTCCAGAATCGGCCCCGCGGCAACGGCACGTTCAGCAATCCCGCAAACAGTCCGTAGAAGCCGGCGATGATCAACAGCAGGGTCACGAGATAGACCACCACGCGTCGCGCCGACCAGGCGTGAAAGTGGGCGATTCCCATAAGCAGCACGCAGGCCAGTACGCTCGAGGCCAGGAAGCCGAGCCACTTGAGCGTCAGGCTCCATGCCAGCACGATCACCACCAGCGCCAGTTGCCGCCCCCAGTGGCCGGGTGCCTGAGGCGATACCCGCTCCCGCCCCCGCAGCGCCTGTACCACGAGACAGCACCCGAAGATCAGCAATAGAACGCCGATCGTGCGTGGGAAAATGGCCGCCAGCATCGACATGTCGCGCGCGAACCAGAGCGCCCCGGCGGCCAGCACCACGGTAGCCAGACCCAGGGCGATCGATACGCCGGCGGATCCCGATGAGTGCAAGTCAGGTCGACTGTTCATGAGCCACCACCTCCCCCTGTGTGCGTTTTCGTCGCGCGCTCCAGAGCGGATAAAGCGCGAACAGAACGGTCAGCGCGATGATGCCGAGGGAGAGCGGGCGGCCGAAGAACACGCCGGCCACGGAGCCGGTGGCGTTGCCCATCAGGTAGCCCTGCACGAAACCCTGCTCGGCGATCGGGCCGAGGATCAGCCCCAGTACGATCGGCGAGGGCTTGATTCCCCACCGCGCCAGCAACCACCCGGCCACACCGAGCACCACCATCACCACCACGTCGAACGGATTGTTGCGAATGGCATAGGTGCCGATGATCGTCATGAACGCGATCGTCGGCACCAGAATGGCCTTGGGCACGCTCACGATGGACTTGAAGGCGTAGCGCCCGATCAACAGCCCGATGGGTAGCATGAGGACCGTAGCCACCAGCAGCCCGCCCATGAAGGTGTAGGTCACCGAGGCGTTGGTGGTGAACATCTCCGGCCCGGTGCGAAACCCCTGTACCAGCAGGGCACCGAGGATGACCGCATCCGGGGGTGTCCCCGGTATCCCGAGCACGAAGGTGGGGATGAAACCGCCGCCCACCGTGGCGTTGTTGGCCGTTTCGGTCGCGATGATGCCATCCGGCTCGCCCTTGCCGAACTGCTCCGATCGCGGCGACGCACGACGCGCCTCGGAGTAGGAGACGAGACTCGCGATGGAGCCTCCCGCGCCGGGCAGAATGGCGACGATCGTGCCGATAATGGCGCTGCGCAAGGCGTTCCACTTGCCTCTGAACATCAGCGTCACTCCCTCGCGAAAGCGCACCCCGCGGGAGGCCTCGGGCGGCTTCAGGTGCTCGCTCGGTGTCGCGACCAGCTCGATCAGGACCGGAATGCAGTAGAGCCCGATCAGTGCCGAGATCGTCTCGACCCCGCCCAGCAGAAACTGCGAACCGAAGGTGTATCGGGTATCGCCCCCGACCACGGCGACGCCGACCGTCGACAGCAGCAGGCCGATTCCCGCTCCGATGAACCCCTTGAGCGTCGAGCCCTCCGACAGCGACGAGATCAGGGTCAGGCCGAAGATCGCCAGCCAGAAATATTCGACCGGGCCGAACTTCAGGGCCACCAGTGCCAGCAGCGGCGCCAGGCAGAAGAGCGCCAGCCCCCCGACCAGACCCCCGATCACCGACGACAGCGTCGACAGCGTGACCGCCAGATCGCCGTCGCCACGTCGCGCCATCGGATAGCCGTCGAACGTCGTGGCAATGGCCGAGGGCGTGCCCGGCGTGTTGACCAGGATCGCAGCGTAGGAGCCTCCGTAGATGGCGCCGGTATAGATCGCCCCGAGCAGGATCAGCGCCGATTCTGTCGGCATCCCGAAGGTCACCGGCACCAGCACGGCTACCGCCATGGTGGCCGAAAGGCCGGGGAGCGAACCGATGATGATACCCGCCGCGACGCCGGCAACGGCGAGCAGCAGGTTGAATGGCGAAAGCGCGGCCAGCATAAAACCCAGAGTTTCCATGATCTCCCTCCGCGAGAGCCGTGAGCCTTACTGGCCAGCTTCCATGCGCTCCGCCACCCGCTGGTACTGGCGTTGCTGCTCGGCAAGGAAATCCTCGACCTGGTCCACGTCTTCATCGATCAGGACGAAGCCCAGCGCTTCCATGGACTTTCTGAATTCCGGATTGGCGTTGATGTCGGAGAAGATCTCCGAGAGTTTCCGCGTGACGTCTTCGGGAGTGCTGCGGGGAACGGCAATGCCGCGATAGGCGCCGCCGGTCATGTCGTATCCCAGCTCCTTGAACGTGGGGACGTCCGGAAACAGCGGGTGGCGCTCATCGGTGGCGACCGCCAGCGGGCGCATCTTGTCGCTATGGTTCGCCGCCGTCGTGGTGTAGCCCCACTCCGCCTGTACCTGATCGCCGAGCAGTGCCGCTACCGAGGCCCCCGTGCCCTTGAAGGGAATGTAGGTGGTCGTGATGTCGGCCAGCGCCTCGAAACGCTGATTGGCGATGTCGTTGGCGGAGTAGGTGCCACTTCCGGATACGGTCACGGCGCCAGGCGTCTTCTTCGCCGCCGCGATGAAGTCGTCCAGCGTCTTGTAAGGGCTGTCGTTGGCGACCAGCAGCGCATCCGGCGAATAGTGGAAGAAGATGAAGTTCTCGATATCTTCGGTCTGGTATCCGGCGCCCTGCTGCATCGGCTGGAGAATGATGTGTGGCAGGTTGGTGCCCATGATCGTGTAGCCGTCGCCATCCATCTCGTTGAGCTGGGACCAGCCCACGGCGCCGCCGCCACCCGCCATGTACTGGATGATGAGCTGGTTTCCGGTGATCTGCTGGAAGTACTTCTGCTGGAGGCGGGCGCTGATGTCGGACTCCCCGCCGGGGCCGAAGGGAATGATGTACTGCACGTCCCGTTCCGGAAATTGGCTCTCCTGGGCCTGCAGGGTGGTGGAGAACAGGAGCGCGGCGGCCATTGCCGACGCGGCTTTGAGAAAGGCATGGATCGTGTTTCGCTGGCGCATGATGTTCACTCTTGTATTGATATGGAAACATCCGGCCCGCCTCGTACGCTTTCGCGCTTGCGAGAAGTGCGGGCCGCCGACTGACTATCGATCTCCAGGGGTGGCGCGACTCAAGCGCTTTCGTAGAGCCGGGTGAAGACGAACTCGCGATGCCCCAGCGCCTCGGCGTTGGTGTGACGCCCGTTCGCCGTTCTCAGCATCATTTCCAGCAGTTGGTCTCCCGCCTGATCGGGGTTGATCTCACGACGCAGCAGGCCGGTGACATCGACATCGATGTGCTCGCTCATGGTGCGCACGGTTCGCGCGTTGCCGCAGATCTTGATGACGGGAAGGATCGGGTTGCCGATGACGTTGCCCTGGCCGGTGGGGAAGAAGTGCGCCACGAAACCCGCGGCAGCGCAGAGCGTGACCATTTCGGCCGCGGCCGACGACGAGTCCATGAACCAGAGCCCCTTGCCGGTCGGCGACTCCGCCTTGTCCAGCACGCCATCGACGCGACACTGCTTGCCGATCTTCTGGATATTGCCAAGCGCCTTCTCTTCGATCGTGGTGAGCCCGCCCTCGATGTTGCCCTTGGTGGGCTGGGATTCGGAGAGATCGTTGGTCTTGTGGCGATCGATCATGTCGCTGTAACGATCGAAGGTGGCCTGGAACTTCTCGCGAACCGCCGGTGACACACAGCGTTCGGCGACCAGATGCTCGCCCCCGGTCAGCTCCGAGGTCTCGCCGAACAGCAGCGTGCATCCCTCGCCGTACAGCTTGTCGAAGGCATTGCCCACGGTGGGGTTGGCCGCGCACCCCGAGGTCGTGTCGGACTCGCCACACTTGGTGGAGACCCACAGCTCGTGCAGCGGGCAGGTTTCCCGCTGCAATTCGCTGGCGTACTGCACGAACTCCCGCGCCTTGCGCGATGCCGCGCAGATCGTGTTGTGGTCGCCATTCTGCTCGATCCAGAACCCCTCCACCGGCTTGCCCGTGGCCCGGATGCCATCGACGACCTTCTGCGTCCAGCCGGGCTCGATACCGATGACGATCACCGCTGCCACGTTGGGATTGCAGCCGGTGCCGATGAGTGTCCGGAAGTGAAGGTCCAGATCGGCACCGAACTGCAGGCGGCCATAAGGGTGTGGCATCGCCAACGTGCCCTTGATGTTGTTGCCGACGGCCTCCGCGGCGGCGTTGGAGATGTCATCGACCGGCAGAATGATGACGTGGTTGCGGATACCGACCCGACCATTGTCACGGCGATAGCCGAGAAAGGTTTGCCCCTTGAGTTCCATGCTTACCACCTCTTCGTCTTGACGTTGTGAACGTGAAGGTGCTCTCCCGCGCGGATCGGCTGCACCACTCGCCCGATGTCCACGCTGTACTTGATGACGGCATCCCCCTCCTTCAGATCGCGGATCGCCAGCTTGTGGCCGATGGGGATCGCGCTCTTCACCTCGCACTCCATCGTCCGATCCTGATCCATGATCCAGCCGGTCACCTTCTGGCCCGCCTCGATGCCCTCCACCACCACGACGCCCACATCGTCATCGGCGTCGTGCACGACAAAATCGACACTCATGTCCCGTCCTCGCTGGTAGTGACTGAAAAACCGCAACTCATATATAAGACATAGTTTAAAAGACAGTCAACCATGTTCCAGATGAGACTTTGGGCCTATATACTGTCGGCGAGCGGGGTCACAACCTCGTCAAAGCGCTACCTTCAACAGGGACAAGATGACTGCCATGAGCGTGCCGAAGGCTCCGACGTTTCAACCTTTATACAAACAGATCAAAGACTTGATCATGGAGAGGATCGCCGACGGCGAGTGGCCGCCGGGAACGTTCATTCCCAGCGAATCGGCACTGGCGAGCAGCTACAGCGTCAGCGTGGGAACGCTGCGCAAGGCGCTGGACGAGCTGGTCAACGACAACATCGTGGTCCGCAGGCAGGGCAAGGGAACGGCCGTGGCCACCCACGACACGGACCGGACGCTGTTTCGTTTCTTCAATATCGTTCGCCATGACGGCGAGCGGATGCTGCCGATTTCGCGGGTGTTCAGCCGCAGCCGGCGCAAGGCGAGAGCCGAGGAGAGAGAGCTTCTCGGGCTTGCCGAGGGCGCGCAGGTGGTCCGGATTCGCCGGACGCGAGAGCTCGATGGTGAAGCGGTACTCGTGGAGGAGATCGTCGTCGACGCGGAGCGGTTTCCGGGCCTGGAGAAACAGCCGGAGATCCTGCCCAATACGCTCTACCAGCTCTACCAGCAGCATTACGGTGTCAGCATTGCCCGTGCCGACGAGCAGCTGACAGCCGTCCTGGCCACGAAGGACGACGCCGATCATCTCGGCGTCGCGGAGGGAACGCCGCTCATCCAGATTCGTCGCATCGCCAGCGACTATCAGGGAGAGCCACTGGAACTGCGCACCTCACGGCTGTGCACGACCCACTACTGCTATATCGCGCAGGTTTAACCCCGCTCGCGTCGCGTGGGCTCGAGCATGCCCTCCAGCACCTGCCCCTCCAGCGAGTCGGTGAAGAGTCCCAGCAGTCGGGCGAAAGTCGCCCCGGCGCTGTCCATGCGCTGGATGCCGCGAGCGGTATCGAATGGCAGTTCGACGCCTGATCGAATGTCGGCGCCGTGGAAGAAAGCCACGCCGTGGTTGGAGGCGAACCCGGTGCTGGCCGTGGGCACCTGCGGGCCGTGGTTGGCGCCGGGAGTGACGAGTTCGTCGACGGTATCGCCGCGCTGGTTGGTGCCCCAGACGAAGCCGGGGGCGTAGGCGAAGAGCACGTCGCCCATGCGCTCGCCCCAGTAGCCCAGCGGGCTGGCGTCCTGCTTCTTGAGTGCCAGCGCGACCACGTTACGCTCGCCGGTGTCGGTATCGACATACCAGGTGGTCAGCGCCTTGAGGATGCGCGTCTGTACCCGCTCGATCTCGGCTGCCGGCACGAGGTCGCGATTGACGAAGATCTCCAGCCCGCCGCGCTCGTCCTTGAGCAACGCCTGGCTC
The DNA here is from genome assembly GCA_002695065.1 of Salinicola sp. Lineage (GTDB taxonomy): Bacteria > Pseudomonadota > Gammaproteobacteria > Pseudomonadales > Halomonadaceae > Salinicola. Next base: position 52,348 of record NZNW01000072.1, read on the forward strand.
GCGGCGACGTCGGGCTTGCCCTCGCCGTCGATCGTGCACAGGTCGAATTCGGCCAACCGCCTGTGGATATCACAGAGGTGGGAGTTGGGCACGTCGCCATGGTCGGAGGCGAGCACCAGCATGGTGTCCTCGTCGCAGCCCACCAACGCCCGACCCACGGCGGCATCGAGAATGCGGTACGAGCGCCGAATGACGTCGAGATAACGCTCGTGATCGCTGGCCGTGTAGAACTTGGATTCGGGATCACACTGGGCGAGGCAGGTGTGATGGGTCTCGTCGTTGAGCCGGAAGACCGTGGCGAAGAGCGAAAAGCCCTCGTCATTGAGCAGGGTCAACGCACTGTCGACCAGCCACTCGAGCTGGTAGCGCCCCTCTTCGAAACTGGTTTCGAAGTAGCGGGTGTCCGGGTCGGCGGAGACCGCCCACTTGGAGATGAACGGGCCGTGGCGCTCGATCAGCCGGCGCGCCAGGCCCGGCCTGCCACTGCTGCCTTCCGGCGCGGTGATCTGGGACTGCAGCAGGTCGATCCTGCCGCTGGCGACGTCGAGATCGAGCAGCTTGAAGCGCACCGCCGCCGGTTTGCCCTCAATGGCGTGCTCGTCTGCCAGTGGCAGCCAGTCGCTCCATTCGCCGACCCTCAGGCTCGCTTCCGCTTTCGCGATCTCGAGACGCAGACGCTCCCCGTCGAGGCGCAACGTTACCGGTACCGGCTCGCCGCGATGGGCGGGAATCAACGCGACGAAACCGTCATTCGTGCGCTCGATGGCGAACCGATTGTGCTTCTGGTGGTGAGCCAGCGTGCCGGTGGGTGGCCAGCCCAGCGCTTCGGTCGATGGTGTCGATGTCCACCGGTCGAGATGGGTGCTGTGCAGGCACGCCGGCGCCAGCTCCATCGGCGCCGGTCCGCTGCCGCTCCAGAACGGCGCGAAGCAGAGATCGCGCTCGCCCGCGGGCACCAGGCTTTCGGGAAAATGGACCAGCGCCGCCCGCTGGCCGGCGTCGCGCATCAGCTCCAGCAGGTGTGCAGTGCCGCTGGGCGGGAGGCGCTGGCCCACCCAACTGGTGCCGGGCGCCTGGCCGGTGAGAAAGGTGACGAAATTGGTATCGCCCCAGGTCGAGATATAGGGCAGCAGCCGCGTCGAGCCACCCTCGTCGCGCAGGCGCTGGATGTTCGGCAGCACGCCCTCGGCGCAGAAGCGCTCGACCAGCTCGGGAATCAGGCCATCGACGCCCAGCAGCAGGATTTTACGGTTCTGACTCATGAGATCTCCTGTGGGCGCCAGTTACTGGACGGTGTACTGGTCGATGATGGATCGATCGATCTCGATGCCGAGGCCCGGCTTGTCGAGCACTTCGACACAGCCGTTGGCGTTGAGCTGGAACTCGCCGCCAATCAGCTCCTGACGGAACGGATGCGCCGATTGGTCGTACTCGAGCATGGGTTCGTCGGGGGTGAGCGAGAGCGGCTGCGGCGGCAAGGTGGCGATCAGTTGGACGGCGGCCGCCAACCCCACGCCGGTGCCCCAGACGTGCGGGATCATTGGTACGTGAAAGGCCTGGGCCAGCGCGGCGATCTTGCGACACTCGGTGAGGCCGCCGGCGGCGCCGATATCCGGCTGAATCACGTCCAGCGCACCTTCGCTGATCCAGTCGCGGTAGCCGATCTTCGAATACTCGTTCTCGCCGGCGGCGATCCAGGTACGCGAAACGCCCTTGAGCTCGCGATAGCCGTGGCGGTTCTCCGGGCTCAGCGGCTCCTCGAACAGATGCACCCGCGTCTCTTCGAGCTCCATCAGGATGCGTCGCGCCGCCGGCACGCTGTAGGCGCAGTTGGCATCCATCATCAGCGCGATCTCATCGCCCACCGCCTCGCGCACCGCACGCATGTCGCGGATGTCCGCCTCGATGCCGAAGCCGGTCTTGATCTTCATCGCCCGGTAGCCGTTGGCCTGATGGCGCAGCGCCTCCTCGACCACTTCCTCGGGATAGTTGCCGCCCTCGCGGCGATAGAAGCCGGTGGCGTAGGGGCGGATCTCGTCGCGGAACGCGCCGCCCATCAAGCGGTGGATCGGCTGGTTCAGCGCCTTGCCGGCCAGATCCCACAGCGCGATGTCGATCGCCGCGATGCCGAACAGCGCCACGCCCTTCTGGCCGTAGGGGCGGGTGTGGTTGTACATCGTCTCCCACAGCACCTCGCGCTCGAACACCGAACGCCCGATCACCAGCGGCTTGAGCGCGTGTTCGACCATCGCCTGGGCAACCTGCGGCGGCTGCAGCCCGTGGTTGACGCACTCGCCCCAGCCGATCAGGCCATCCTCGGTGTGAATCTCCACCAGCATCGCCGTGCGCTGATGCACCCAGCCCTGGGAGAACGAGAACGGCTGTTCCAGCGGCGCGGCCAGTACGTGGGTCTTGAGATCAGTGATCTTCATGGAGAGTGACTCCGCAACGGATAGAGAATGGGATGAACTTACGTGCTGGACCGGGCCATCTGCGCGGACTTGCCGCGCAGGCGAGAAGCGATCAGGCGGTAAAGGCCGTAAAGCAGCAGCAGAGTGACCCCGCTGACGCCCAGGACAATGACGAAAGAGCCGGAAGCAGAGGTCACGCCCAGCGGTGACAGCGCCGCGTAGACCAGCACGAACAGCGCCACCAGCAACCAGCTGGCGTGCCGGGCGTAGCGCCATGGCGTGGTGTCGACTTTCCGCGTATCCGGGATCTCGACCGGCTCGGGCAGCGGCTTCAGCAGGCGCACCAGCGTCATCACGCCGAGCATCAGCAGGAAGTTGATCCCCACCAGCAGCAGCCAGTGGACCTGGACGAAGCCGAGATCGTCACCCAGCACGAAGTGCGTCAGGTAGAAGAACGCCATGCCGAAGACGAGGCCGACGTAACCCGCCAGCGCTGGCGCTCGCTTGGAGATCACGCCGAACAGAATCACCGTGAAGATCGGCACGTTGATCACCGCCATGATGGTGCGCATCAGGGTGTAGAGGCTGTCGGCGTTGGCGATATAGGGCGCGATCACGATGCAGATCGCGATGGTGGCAGTGGCGAACAGCTGCCCCACGCGGACGGTCTCGCGGTCGGTGGCGTTCGGCTTGATCAGCGACTTGTAGATATCCAGGCTGATCAGCGTCGAGAGACTGTTCACGCCGCTGTTGAAGGAGCTGAGAATCGCCCCGAACATCGCCGCGCAGAAGAAGCCGGTCAGCCAGGGCGGCAGGATCGAGCGCACCAGCACCGGATAGGCGACATCGGCGTTGAGCGCCTCGCTCCCCGGCTTGGTGGGGATCTCCAGCATGCCCTGCTGGTAGAGATGCCAGGCGATGATGCCCGGCAGCACCAGCATCAGCACCCCGGCCATCTTGAGGAATCCGGCGACCAGCACGCCCTTCTGGCTCTCGGCCAGCGAACGCGCGCCCAGCGCCCGCTGCACGATCGCCTGGTTGGTGCACCAGTAGAACAGGTTGATCAGCAGCACGCCGGAGATCATGCCGTACCAGGGGATGTTGGCGTCCGGCGAGGTGCCGACGGCATTGAGCCGCTCCGGCGCCTGGGTCGTCATCACCTGCCAGCCGCCGAACAGATCGCCGCCGCCCAGCGTGTAGAGCCCCAGGATCGGTACCAGCAGCCCGGCGATCAGCAGGCCGACGCCGTTGATGGTGTCCGAGACCGCCACCGCCTTGAGCCCGCCGAAGACCGCGTAGATTCCCCCGACCACGCCGATGGCGATGACCATCACCCAGGTGGTGGCGGTCTGGCCGATGCCGAACAGCGTGCCGATATCGAACAGTTGGCCGAGGGTGATCGCGCCGGCGTAGAGCACGAACGGCAGGAAGCCGATGACGATGGCGTAGATGAAGATGAACGAGGCGACGATTCGCATGCGCCGGCCGTACCGGTGCTCGAGAAACTGCGGTACGGTGCCGATGCCGGAGCGCAGATAGCGCGGCAGGAAGACGAAGGCGAGCACGATCAGGGTCAGCGCCGCCACGGTCTCCCACGCCATCACGTTGGCGCCGTTGCTGAAGGCGTTGGCGTTGAGCCCGGTCAACTGCTCCGCCGAGATGTTGGTCAGAAACAGCGAGCCGGCGATCACGATCCAGCTCAGGCTGCGCCCGGCCAGGAAATAGCCCGATATCTGACTGAGATCGTCGCGCCGCGTCTTCCACCAGGAAATGACCGCAACCAGCGCCGTGAAGCCGAGAAACGAGACGAGCGTCAGCGTCATGGCCGCCCCTCCTGTGTCGTGGCGCTCCTTGCCCCGGACTCCGCTGGCTGGCGACGATCAGCGATTTTTGCCCGCCAGTCGAGTATGCCCGCCGCCACTGTCCAGACCAGGAACAGACCGATCAGCACGAACAGCGTGGTGGCGATACCGCTATGGGTGAAAAACGACAGGAAATCGCCTCGCGAGATCAACAACCCCCGGCGCAGCGAACTCTCCAGCGCCGGCCCCAGCACCATGCCGATGATCAGCGGCGCCAGCGGATAGCCGCCGCGGCGTAGCACGTAGGCGAGAATCCCGGTCAGCGCCGCGACCACCAGATCCAGCGGATTGCCGCGTACCGACACCGCACCGATGAAGCTGAACATCACGATGCCGCCCATGACGAAGCCCAGCGGCAGCTTGAACAGGTAGCGGAACAGGCCGATGGAGGGCTTGCTGAGAATCAGCATGGCAACGTTGACGATGATCAGCACCACGAACAGCGCGTAGACCGTCTGCGCCTGGTCCGCCATCAGCCGTACCCCCGGCGTGATGCCATGGATCACCATCGCGCCCATCATCATCGCCGTGACCACGTCGCCGGGAATGCCCAGCGCCAGGGTGGGAATGAAGGCGCTGCCGGTCACCGCGTTGTTGGAAGACTCGGAGGCGATGATGCCATCCGGCTCGCCCTTGCCCAGGTTGGCCCGCCGCGGCGACAGCTTCTGGGCCGCGGCATAGCTGATGAAGGCCGCCGCGGCCGCGCCGGTACCCGGCAAGGCACCGACGAAGCTGCCGATGAACGAGCCCCGCACCAGTTCGATCAGGCGTCGACCGATCTCGCGCAAACTGGGGAAGCGCAGCCGCGCCTCCGGGATGGTGGTGGCCTCCTCGTCACGGGCCGAGAAGCGAACGAAGACTTCGGATAGCGCGAACGCCCCTACCACCACCGGAATCAGATCCAGCCCCGAACTCAGCGCATAGGTGCCGAAGGTGAAACGGTCGGCGCCGGTGATCGGGTCGCTGCCGACCGTCGAGAAGAAGAACCCCATCATCCCGCACACCAGGCCCTTGAGCAGGCTGCCGCGGGAGATCCCGACGATGCACAGCATCGCCAGGCAGACCAGCGCGAAGACCTCGATCGAACCGAAGTTGACGGCGAACTTGGCCAGTTGTGGCGCACAGAAGATCAACAGCACGCAGGAGAGCACGCCGCCGAAGAACGAGGCGAAGGTCGCCCAGCCCAGCGCTTCGTCGACCCGACCCTGCTGGGTCATCGGGTAGCCGTCGAAGGTGGTCGCCGCCGACTGCGGCGTACCCGGCGTGTTGATCAGGATCGCCGTGATCGAACCGCCGTAGACCGAACCGCAGTAGACGCCGATCAGCAGCGCCATGCTGGTGATGACATCCATGCCGAAGGTGAACGGCAGGAAGATCGTCAAGCCCACCACCGAGCCCAGCCCGGGCAGCCCGCCGATGATGATGCCCGCCCAGGTGCCGATCACGATGGCGAGCAGCGCCTGCCAGGTGAAGGCGTCGCCGACCGCCGCCAGAATCACGTCCATCTCAGATTCCCCTCCATCAAACCAGACCACTCGTCAACAGCGCCGGCAACCGGATCATCAGCACGTGATGGAACAGGAACCACAGCCCGCCGCCGATCAAGATCGTCCCCAGCACCAACGGCAGCGGCCGCCGGATTCGAAACAGCCATAGCGTCAACGCCACCAGCGGCAGCGCCGGGATCAGGAAGCCGAGGCTCGCCGTGGCCACCGCGGCGACCAGCACCGCCGCCATCAGCAGCGGCAGCGGCGAGCGCGCCACCCGCGGCGACGCCTTGGGTTGCCTCGGCGCATGGCGGATCAGCTCGCCGACCAGGATCGCCAGCGCCATCACACACCAGATCGTGAGCACGATACGCGGCACCAGCATGGCGCTCTCGGGCCCCTGCCAGGCGGTGATCGAGAGGCCTGCGCCGGCCACCAGCAGCGCCAGCGCGGTCAATACCCGAGGGTGGATCAAGGAAGCGAACATGAACCGCGGCTCCTGGGAGATCGAGAAAACAAGAGAGTGAAAGAACGGATTACGGCGCCAGGCCCGCGTCCTCGAGCACCTGCTTGTTGGTTTCGAAACGCTTCTGGACGAACGCCTTGAAGTCATCCGGCCCGAGATAGGCGATCCCCGCCTTGGCCTTGTCGGCGAAGCTCTTGAACTTGTCCGATTCGACCGTCACCTTGCACGCCTCGGCATACTGCTGGGCACGCTCGTCGGAGATCCCCTTGGGCGCGACGACGCCCTGCCAGACCGCGAAATCCAGCGCAGGCAGGCCAAGCTCCTCCACCGTCGGCACGTCGTCGTAGCCCTCGACACGATGATCGGCAAACACCGCCAGCGGGCGCAGATCATAGTTTTCGAGAATGGTCTCGGTATCCGCCATGATCTGGATCTCGTTGCCGGCCAGTGCGTTCATCGCCGGGCCCGAACCGCTGTAGGGCACGTGCTCTGCCTTGAGATCACTGTTGACCACCGTCGCCGCCATGGCGAGATGCGGCAGCGTCCCCGGGCCGGAGGAGCCGTAGAGGAACGGCTGATCCTGGGACTCCTCGACCAGTTGCTTGAACGAGGTGATGTCGGAGGACTTCGAGACCATCAGGAACATCGGATTGGACACGGTGCGGCAGATGTAGGTGAAGCTGTCCGGGCCGTAGGGCAACTTCTTCAGCGAGGGCTGGATCGACAGCGCCCCGGCAGGCTCGTAGCCGATGATGTTGGGATTGCCCTCGCTATTGGCGACTTCCGCCGTGCCCACCGTGGCACTGGCACCGGCGACATTGCGCACCACCGACGTGACGCCGAGCTGTTGCGAAAAGGTCGGCTCGAAACTGCGGGCGACGATGTCGGTCGCACCACCTGCCGCGAACGGCACGATGATCTCCAGGTTGTCGGCAGCCACGGCCGCGTGGGTGGTGCCGATCAGGGCCAGGGTGGCCAGGGAATAGCGCAGTGACTTCATGGTTGGCTCCATTTCGTAGCGCTGCGAAAAAAAGCAAAACCAGCGCTGCCGTCAGATATTTGGCCTCTTTCGAGCCCGTTCAGGAGAATTCTTCCTCGACATGGCCTAAAATCGTAGCGCTACGAATAGACACGAACAACGCGTCGTTATCGTCCATTCGTCGTAGACCCCGATCCAGGTCGCGGTCCGAGCGCGGTGCTTCTCCCCTCACGAAGCGCCGCGCCAGACCCGTTACACTAGGCGCTGTCTGAAAAGTCGACGAGCGAAGGCTAGACAAGGCAAAAATCGATGAAAGAGCGGAGTTTACGCGGTGTAAATGAGCATCTTGACCGGGCTGGCGCACCAGCCGATTTTTAACGCCGTATGGGCGAGCGCAGGCAGTTTTCCGACAGTGCCTAGCGCGCGGGACCCAAAGGGGAACGAAAAAAACTTCATCTGCTTATCCGACCCGAGCGCGGGGTCGGGAACGAGGTAACGGAATCTTGGCCAAACGACGACGACGCGGTTCGCAGCGCGTCACCATGGGAGAAGTCGCCAGACTGGCAAACGTGTCGCCGAGCACGGTGTCACTCTATCTGCGTCGTCCGGACGAGGTCTCCCCTAGGCGCGCCGAGAAGATCCAGGCGGCCATCGACCGGCTGGGCTATCTGCCCAATACCATGGCCGGCGGGCTGGCGTCGTCGCGATCCAACGTGATCGGCGTGCTGGTGCCCACCATCACCAACTCGTTCTTCTCGGAGACGCTGGAAACCCTCGAGCGCCATCTGCGAAGCGCCGGTTATCAACTGCTGATCGGCAACACCGAATTCGACGATGCGCGGGAGGAGGAGCTGATTCGCTCGATTCTGAGCTGGAACCCCGCTGGCCTGGTGCTGACCGGCTTCCTGCACACCCGCAAGTCGCTATCGGTGCTGGCCAACAACGATACGCCCATCGTCGAGATGTGGGACTACGGCCAGCCGGGGCTGGACATGGTAGTGGGATTCTCTCACCACGCCTGCGGCCGCCTGGTGGCCGAGCACATGCTGCGGCAGGGACGCCGCCGGATGGCGTTCGTGAGCACCAACTTCCAGCGCGACGTGCGTGCACGGGACCGCTACCACGGCTTTCGGGACACGGTGGAGGCCGCCGGCGGGACGGTCGAACTGCGGGAGCTGAGCGGACGCAGCCACGCCGAGGAGACCGGACGACTGACCCACGCTCTGATGCAGGATCATCCGGAGATCGAGGCCATTGCCTGTTCCAACGACATGGTGGCGCTCGGCGTACTGTGCGAATGCCAGCGACAGGCGTGGGACGTTCCCGGCCGCATCGCCCTTGCCGGCTTCGGCAACCTGGACTTCACCACCAGCACCGTGCCCCCTCTCACCACCATCGAACCGCCACGCCGGGAGATCGGCCAGCACACCGCCCGGCTGCTGCTGGCCAGTCTTGCCAGCAAACTCCCGGAGGCGGAGAAGCGAATGGATCTGGGGGTGAGGCTGGTGGAACGGGAGAGCGTTTGAGGACATCGGTCATCCGAGAAGGCGAGGTAAAGCTCTGTAGCGTCCTGAGCCGCCGGTACCGTGATACAGCGTCCTGGGTAGACATGCTCCGGATTGCCGCGACAGGGAAACTCGTCGTCCTCTACCGGCGCATGTATATCGGCATCGAACGGTCCCGGCTCGTCGGGGTCGAGCGCCAGCAGCTCGTCATGTGAGATGTCGACTACTCGATCAGGAAGCCCTTATCGGTAACGACATGACCAATCCAGTGCCCCCGAGGCTCATCGAAGGCAAATCGATAAGGCGCCTCGCACGCCTGAATCGAAGTCACCGGACATTATAACCACCCAACACCTTCGGGCTCCTTAACAGCACACTGTCATCCGCGAACTTTGACAGACAGCCTCTTTATTGCGAGAACGGTTTGACAGTAAAGCTGACCTCTTTACCTGAGTCACTCGTATACCTGGTAACCTCGCACTCATCTAGGGATTCCAACCGTTCACCCGAGCCGACTTCCGCTTCATACACAGAAGTATAATCAGGATCGCTAGACCCAATCGACCCGAGCTGTTGGTGCAATTTAGCTGATCCAGTACTCAAAATTTTCCCTTTGCTTTTGAAAGCAATGCTCACATGCCCTTCTGGGGGAGGGCCCATGACTGGGGCAGTTGCAACAACAACAGCCTTCGCATCATCTGACTCATAAAAGATGTTGCCAGGCTCGCACTCGAGAATACTTACGACGGCTTCCACTTTCTCAGACTGACCCCCTTCGCAGCCCGACAAAAAAACCAAAAGCCCGCACAAGACAAATATTTTATCGCCTTTCAAAACAACATCTCCTAAAAAACTAAAACCCAACGAAACCCGAACCATTCTCAAACAAATTCTTGTTGAACTGTTCTTTTTCGAGCAGCCGTTTATAGAACAGATCATTACTTAGGAACTGGCCAATTCTTTCAGGCTCTACCCAAGCAAAAGATTTTTTAGCACGAGGAGCGCATGACTTCTCAACAAATTCTGGCCACCTTGGCTCACGGCATGACTTTAGCACCAGCCATTGTGTGAGCACTAAAGAAAACAAAATTGGATAATAAAGAAAGAAAAGCTTGTGGCGTAGCGACACCAGGAGAGGAGAGAGGTTTGAAACAACCCTAACGAAGCAATTCCTAAAACTCACTTTCGTCGAGTAATAAATAAATTCATCTCCAGCAGCAGGAGCCGCGTCTTGAGGACCATGCTCCATATATTTTTCCAGAAAACACCAAAGGGAGAGTATGCGATAAACCTCGTCCCGATGAAAAAAATTACCTACGGAAAAGGTTTCAACAACCGTAGAGCCATTTAACACATGTCCTCTCAGGGTACATATTTTGCCCGTTCCATCCGTCCCTATATGCCAATAGATATCACCCCAATCCAGAGCCAAAACCCCGCCAAACTCTTTGCTCCTGAATACAAAAACCTTACCCGACATCCTGTTGAATCGGACAGGAAAATATCTCCAAGAAAAGAATTCATATCTAAGATACATTTGCCAGAGAAACAAACCTCCTCCTCCCGTGACGACGGCGAAGACAAAAACAAAAACCAGAAAAAAAACGAAACCGATTGCTTGCGACAAATAATCAGACAAAAGCATGAAAAAGACAGAGATCCCGAAAACAAAAAGAACGAAGATCCCCAGTAGGCACACAAGTGTTTTCGCCATTCCTCTTTGGCGCTCACTACAGTCGATCATCTCACAGAACTCAGAATTAAAACGAATAAGCGCACCATAAGGGTCTGGCAGATAGGAGGAAGCCTTCTGCAGTAGAAAATGAGAGCGCATCTCTTCTTGAGATATGCGCCGATTAATTTGAAAAGGTCGAGTCCAACCAAGCATCATGGTTAATTCTCTTCGTTGCCGTCCGACATAGCCAGCATTGATTCCCTTTGGGCTTTAACGCTAGGAAAACTGCCATTCCTGTTACTCCCAAAAAAATAGTTTTATCAAGCCGCTTACCTATTCTATCAAGTCAAAGGAAGCCAATAACAGCCGTTATCACTAGAACCACAAGGTTCAAGAAGACATTAAACCCAGCTCTCGAAAAAATTACAATGCCAAAAAATAACATCGACATACTCAACGTCATTGTTTTTCAATGTGCTCATCGGCAACTCTCTCGTCCATGAATTGGCATTGGACAGAAAAAGCCCGCATGCCTAAAACAGGGGTGCCAATACCTAGCTGAGTATTGCGCCCTCCAACACAGACCCAAACCGAGAATTCTGCTTGCCACACTAATTACAACGCATAACCGAGTCACCACCTCGATTAATGATCATACACCTATCGACATATATATAGACTTCATCGACGGACAGCGAGTCGAAGATTATCGACACATCGAAATTTCATTTACCAAGTGATTGAACACGACGACTGCTGTCGACAATCTCGTCTCCATACAACCAAACTAACCGCCCTCTAGCAATTAGCATTACAGAGTGAGTAGTGGTAGGATTTATCGCCAATACTGACCTCTAATTGATCGCGTTTACGTCGTTCTACTACGTAAAGCTCTCCTTTCCAGCCCCCAGAGAGCATGGTGGCCATACTCATCTCCCCTAAACGACTAGCCGACAGTTTCAATGCAACCTTGTCATCCGGATAGCCCACCTCAACCTTGGTAAAGAAAAGCGCCTGCGTTCCCGATCGAGCCGCTTGATAGGAATCAGAGCGGGGGTAGGCAACCAAGAAAACAAAGTTTTTATCGAAGTCAGTACTAGATAGATTTGGCAAATGGCCACGTGAGTGGCCATAAGACGAGTCTGCCATTTTTTCAAATTCCTCAGCATTAAGAACAGGAAAAAACGCCAAATCGGCATACTGAGGCGGGTTATCCCCTGGCTCGCTTTCCAGGGCCATTCCACTTCCCGATAGAATCGCAGACACTAGGTGTTTTGTATCCAGCATTGGGCGAAAACTGGTGCTAAACTCAATCGACGGCTCTATCTCCGAAGATTTTTCTTCCCCCCAGCCCATGTCACCATCGCAGCCACTCACAAGAAAAGACAGAGCGCCAAAGAAGAGAAAACCAGAAATGCGCATAAGACAACTCTCAGAACATGAAGAAATGTTAACCCCATACTCTTGACAGCTTTCAAACAGTCAGGGGCTCCGTTTATTACTCCGCGGCGGCCTCATGGAGGACACCCACCTAGCCCAATAGCTCCAGCACCAATAGCTAACTTTGGAGCATGTGCATTACCACCACCTATCAGTTCGGTCGCCAGGCCAGCAGCTAGTGTGCCCGAATAGACAAGGAGCTTACATAGCATGCATCAGATTTGTAACTGCATAGTAAGTGGCGATACCCCAAAATATACTTCCGATAACAAACCCAATTACAGGCACAACGCCTTGCTTGAAAGATAATTTTCGATTATCTCTCCAGTCTTTGAAATAAGGATCGTTATCGGCAACGCTGCATTCAGCTTCTACAGATTCCGGCCAATGTGGCACACGGCTCGTATACATGGCGATCAAACGACCCCAAGTAATCAAAGCAAAATACGGAGAAAAAGGTAGCTGAATTAAGTACGGAGCAACAGCCGCGGGACTAAACCCACCAATTATGCCATACCGCACGCCCTCACGACGCCCACTGATAGGCCAGCAAAACTGAGTCAGCTCATAGTTTTCCACCACCCCTTTATCCTCTTCCATATACCTCCGAACATATTCCCACAGATCTACAAGTCGTTCTTCTGCTCCCGAGTGCGGCATAGCCAGAGTAAAGGTGGCTCGAATAGTTTCGCCATCAGCATCAAGGACATGAGCGCGGATGTCATAATCCCTTTCACCTAAAGGAGGTTTGCTTGAGGCCTTGCAAAAAAACAGATCATCCCAAGATGCCTTAATAATCTTTCCATCGGGCTTAAAAGCATAAACCATTCTATTTTTTCTATTAACTCGAATAGGGTAGTGAGTTCTTCGAAATGCCTCAAGACAAAACAAATAAAAAAAACAAATCGCCACAAGCGAAAAAAGGAAAGAAATCCCAAGCCCAAACCACATCGCAAAAGTGCCCTGCCTTTCCAAAGCAGCAACTAGCATTAGAACCGCGCCCAAAACAAAAGGGACCGCTCCCATAACCCCATAAACTACAGCATGCCCCTTGCTAGGATACCATCGGTCAACCAACTCCATGTAAGTACTATTAAGACAAATTACAGAAAGGTCATAATCAGGCTCTTTGCTAGCTTTGTCTTTCTTGTGGAGGCAGTTAAGTTTTTCCTCCTCAACCAATGGCCTATCTATTTTATATTTCCATTTATAAGGCCCCAGGCCGGTAATATTCATATTCAAGTTTCTCTAACCACCAGAGCCAAATGCAAAGCGCCAGGAATCTTAATGCACGTTAAAAAGCGCCACAGAGACATCTTCACATGGCATTAACCATACTGGCTATCGTCCAATAAATCGTTAATGCCGCGACCGCACTACCGATCACAAACCAGATCATAGGCCATGGACCTTCGATAAAACTGAACTCCTTGTTGTCATGCCAGTCTTTACGGTAAGGATCGCTCTCATCGACTCTGCACTCGGCTTGAATTTCTTGAGGCCAACGTGGAACGCGGCTTGTGTACATGGCAATTAGTCGCCCCCAAGTAATCACCGCCCAAATAGGCGACATCAAAGCCTGTGCAATGAAAGGTGAAAAAGCCGCTATACCAAAGCCTCGAACGACACCGAAATAAAGACCTTCTCGACGCTCACCAACCGGCATGCAAAGCTTGGTTGCCTCATAATTCTTCTTTACACCTTTGTCGTCTTCCATATAACTTCGGATATATTCCCACAGAAGGGGGAGACGCTCCTCGTCACCAAAATAGGGATATCCCAGCGTAAAGGTTTCCCGAACTGTGAGGCCATCTTCACCCAGGATGTGCGCGCGTATATCGTAAAACCTTCGGCCCATTAAGGGCACATAGTGACTGTCTTTGCAGAAAAAAATATGATCCCACGAGGCACGGATAACTGATCCGTTGGGCTTGAAGGCATAAACCATGCGAGCTTTACGATTTAGACGGATAGGATAATGGGTGCGACGGAATGCTTCAAGGTGAATAAACCATAGAAACATGACCAAGATGGCAAAACATATTGCGGAGGCCACTATGCCAAATAATGCAATCTCAAGGTGATCAATCTTTTCAATGGTGACCTGTAGTCCGGCTACTACACCATAAATCATGGGGGATGCCCCCAGAGCTCCGTAGATCACAGCATGCCCTTTGTCAGCATACCAACGATCTACAAGTTCTAAGTACGTGCTATTTAAGCGAATCACAGAGAGATCATCGTCTATCTCTCTACTCGCGCTGCTTTTTACATCCAAATGGTTTTTTCTTTCCTCGTCGGTCAGAGGACGGTTAAGTTTGTATTTCCACTTATAGGGTCCGAGACCTTTGAAGTTCATATCTTAGTTCCTAATTATTGCTCAAGGCTTCAAATGCATCAGTTTCAGATGTAAAGCTCGGGAATCGTTCATCGGAGTCTTCTACGCCGAAGTAACATTTCTCCATCCAATCTTGAAGCGCATTATTGCTCATCAACGCAATAAAGATGTTTACTACGATTGCTGCCGCTGCCAGAGCAATGCCAATCCCAGTTGCGCTTAAAAAGGTTAATGCAATAAAAGCACCTGCTCCAAAAACGGCAGACCCCAAGTAGAGACTTGCTAAGAGAACGCTCCCCTTTAGCGCTTTGTCGTAAGCATTATGAAGATCCCAGAAAGACATCACCACCGCGGCCGCAAAACCCAATAATCTTCCGCCAATCCGGAACACACCTTGCCATATCTTGCCGGCTTTTTGTGACAGTCTTCCGCCTACCCGACTGGAGCGTTCCAGAATGGCATGACCCGTATCCGCGACCGAGCCAGCGGCACCCGCAACCAGCGCCCCAAAACGCCATTGCGTTTCGGTGCGATTCTCGGCAGTCGCCTCATCCATAGCTTTTCCTTGGGCCCGAAGTGCCCACATGCCTAAGACTAAGCTAACAATACCTAGCTGAGTGTTGCGATCCCCAATAGAGCCCCAGACCGAACCCTGTGTCCGGCGCCATTGATTGTAATCCATGACCGTATCACCGACTCGGTTAGCGACC
>NZNW01000073.1 GCA_002695065.1 Salinicola sp.
CGATAGGGCTATAAACCCTATACTCCCTTAGCAGGGGAGCGCCTTCAGCCACTCGGCCACCTCTCCCCGATCAGCACGGCGCGTAGATTACCGATTCCGTTTGGCCTTGTCCAGCCGATAGGCCAAAAAAATTCCCAAAAACCTTAGAGGATGAAGAAGTTACCGCAAGGCTGGCGCCACAGGGGCGAGTATGGAAGAGCGAGGGAGAGTTCCAGAGAAAGCCCGAGCCGATAAAGGGGACGACTTCACCAGCCCAGACGGTACCAAAGCGCCTATCCAGCACTCACGCGCCAGGATCGCCGTCTTCGTCCTCGGATTTCTCACGCTGGATGCGCTGATAGATCTCTTCACGGTGGACGGCCACATCCTTGGGCGCATTCACGCCAATACGCACCTGATTCCCTTTCACTCCCAGAACCGTGACGGTAATGTCGTCGCCGATCATGAGAGTCTCTCCCACGCGACGGGTCAGGATGAGCATTATCTGATCTCCTTCTCAGGGCCTTCTTCCATTCTCGGGTCAAGCTCTCGGGCCTCCTGCAAGGCAGGTCTGCCACCCGAGGAGCGATTATGCGTCATACGGGCCCTCAGGCCAATGACGCCATTCCATGAAAACCCGTGGCATCGTTGAAAGAGTGCATGTTTCCTTCGCTTTCTTCCAACTCCCCCTTAGCGTAGAACGCCTGGGCCATTCGTGAAGGCGTTATTCGATCATTCGCTTTGAATACTGTCCTTGTCGAGGCCAAAGGCGGTGTGCAGCGCTCGCACCGCAAGCTCCATCGCCTTCTCGTCGATCACGACGGAAATCTTGATCTCCGACGTCGATACCATCCGGATGTTGATGTTCTCTTCGGAGAGAACGCGGAACATCTTGGACGCGACGCCGGCGTGGGAACGCATGCCGACGCCGACCAGCGAAACCTTGGCGATGTTCTCGTCGCCCCGCAGGTCGCCGCCACCCAGGGCCGGGATGACGTCGTTCTGCAGAATCCGCATGGTCTGCTTGTAGTCGCCCTTGGCAACGGTGAAGGTGAAGTCGGTGTAGTCGCCCGCCGGCGCCACGTTCTGGACGATCATGTCGACTTCGATATTGGCATCGGCGATCGGACCCAGAATTCTCGACGCCACGCCGGGAACGTCGGGCGTGTTGAGCAGCGTGAGCTTGGCCTCGTTCGCGGTGAAGGCGATACCGGAGATGAGCGGTTCTTCCATCGATTCGAATTCCTCGTCTGCCACGATCAGCGTGCCCGGACCTTCCTCGAAACTCGAGAGCACGCGTAACGGTACGTTGTATTTGCCGGCGAACTCCACCGCCCGGATCTGGAGGACCTTGGAGCCCAGACTCGCCAGCTCCAGCATCTCTTCCACCGTGATCTTCTCCAGGCGCTGCGCCTTGGAGCAGACCCTGGGGTCCGTGGTGTAAACGCCGTCCACATCGGTATAGATCTGGCACTCGTCCGCGTTCAGTGCCGCGGCCAGCGCAACGCCGGTGGTGTCCGAGCCGCCGCGCCCCAGGGTAGTGATGTTGCCCTCCTCGTCGACCCCCTGGAAACCCGCCACGACCACTACCTGGCCGTCATCCAGATCCTCCTGGAGTTCATCGGTCTCGATACGCTGGATGCGTGCCTTGGTATGCGCGCTATCGGTGCGAATGCCCACCTGGGCGCCGGTGTAGGAGGTCGCCGGCACACCCAACTGGTGCAGGGCCATGGCCAGCAGCGAAATGGTGACCTGCTCCCCGGTCGAGACCAGCATGTCCATCTCGCGCGGCGTCGGATCCTCGTTGATCTGACTGGCCAGGCCGATGAGGCGATTGGTCTCGCCGCTCATCGCCGATACCACGACGACGACCCGATGCCCGGCGTCGCGATCACGCTTGACCTTCTCGGCCACGGCCTTGATCCGCTCCACCGAGCCGACCGATGTGCCTCCGAATTTCTGTACGTATAGCGCCATGAGTCTGCTCAATGCTCCCTAGCGTTGTCGACCGGCGCTGGCGCCGGTCGTGAATGCATTTAGGCCAGCCGCTCGGCAATCCAGGCTGGCACGCTCTCCAGCGCCGCCGGCAGCCGTGCCGGATCGCTGCCGCCAGCCTGGGCCATGTCGGGGCGCCCGCCCCCCTTGCCACCGACCTGCGCAGCGACGTGGTTGACGAGCTCGCCGGCCTTGACCTTGGCGACCAGATCGTCGGTCACTCCAGCGATCAGGCTGACCTTGCCTTCCTGGGCCGTCGCCAGCACCAGCACGCCAGACCCCATCTTCTGCTTGAGCTGGTCGTGCAGCCCCCGCAGGTCCTTGCCGGAGACCCCCTCGAGCTGGGTCGCCAATACCCGGACCCCTTCGACCTCCTGCGCCTTCCCGAGCAGATCGCTACCCGCCGCGCTGGCCAACTTGGCCTTGAGACGCTCGAGTTCCCTTTCCAGCCCCCGCTGTCTCTCGAGCACGGCATCCAGTCGCTCGACGATCTGCTCCGGCCTGGCTTTCAGGCGCTCGCCGACCGTATTGAGCTCACGCTCCTGCACGGCGAACCACGCCATCGCCGCCTCGCCGGTGATCGCCTCGATACGTCGCACACCCGCCGCGGTGCCGGACTCGGAAACGATATGGAACGGCCCGATGTCACCACTGCGGGCCACGTGCGTCCCACCGCAAAGCTCGATCGAGAAGTCGTCGGCGCCGATCGTCAGCACGCGCACGCTATCGAGGTACTTGGCTTCGAACAGGGCGCGAGCGCCCCTCGCCTTGGCCTCGTCGAGCGTCATCAGCTCGGTCCGTGTCGGCGCGTTGGCCAGGATCTGAGCATTGACGATGCGCTCGACCTGCGCCAGCTGCTCCGGCGTGAGCGGCTCGAAATGGCTGAAATCGAAGCGTAGACGTTCGGCGCTGACCAGCGAACCCTTCTGCTGGACATGATCGCCGAGGGTCAACCGCAAGGCTTCATGGAGCAGGTGGGTCGCCGAGTGGTTGCGCATGGTTGCCAGTCGCAGCGCAGGATCCACCTGCGGCGCGAGCCTCTCGCCGACGGTCACGCGCCCGCCGACCATCACGCCTTCGTGGAGATGATGCCCCGCCTGCTTGCGCGTGTTGGTCACCTGGAAGCGGCCACCGTCGGTTTGAAGATAGCCGGTATCGCCCACCTGACCGCCCGACTCGGCATAGAAAGGTGTGCGATCCAGCACGATGACACCCTTCTGGCCCTCCTCGAGCGCCGCAAGCGCATTGCCCGCTTCATCGACGATCGCCGTTACCTTCGACGAATCCTCGAGCCGATCGTAACCGGTAAACTCGGTGCTGCCCTCGAGCTCGAGCGCGGCACCATAGTCGCCGCCGAACTGGCTCGCGGCACGCGCCCGCTGGCGCTGCGCCTCCAGCTCGCGCTCGAACCCTGCCTGGTCCAGCATCACGCCGCGTTCGCGGCAGACGTCGGCAGTCAGGTCGAACGGGAAGCCGTAGGTGTCGTAGAGCTTGAAGATGGTTTCGCCTGGCAGGACGTCGTCTTCGAGCGCCGAGAGCGCCTCTTCGAGCAGCTTCATGCCGTGATCCAGCGTCCGCGCGAACTGCTGCTCCTCCTTCAGCAGTACCCGCTCGATCTGATCGCGGGCCTGGCGCAGCTCGGGGTAGGCCTCGCCCATCTCGGCATCCAGCGCCGCCACCAGCTTGTGGAAGAACGGCTCGCTGGCGCCCAGCTTGTGCCCATGGCGTACCGCACGACGGATGATGCGACGCAGCACGTAGCCACGCCCTTCGTTGGACGGCAGCACCCCGTCGACGATCAAAAACGCGCAGGAGCGGATATGATCGGCGATGACCCGCAGCGACGGCGTCTTGATGTCGTCGTGGCCGGTCACTTCGGACGCGGCCAGCAGCAGGTTACGGAACAGGTCGATCTCGTAGTTGGAGTGGACGCCCTGCATCACCGCGGCCATGCGCTCCAGCCCCATGCCGGTATCGATCGACGGCTTGGGCAGCGGATTCATGTTGCCGGAGGCGTCGCGGTCGAACTGCATGAAAACGAGGTTCCACACCTCGATGTAGCGATCCCCATCCTCTTCCGGGCTTCCCGGCGGGCCGCCCCAGACCTCCGGGCCGTGGTCGTAGAAGATCTCCGAGCAGGGGCCGCAGGGGCCGGTGTCACCCATCTGCCAGAAGTTGTCCTCATCCAGACGTGACAACCGCGCGGGGTCGACGCCGATATCCTCGATCCAGATTCTGGCCGCTTCGTCGTCGCTGATATGGACCGTGACCCAGAGCTTGTCCTTGGGCAGCGCCAGAACCTCGGTGATGAACGTCCAGGCGTAGCGAATCGCATCGGCCTTGAAATAGTCGCCGAAGCTGAAGTTGCCCATCATCTCGAAGAAGGTGTGGTGACGAGCGGTATAGCCGACGTTGTCCAGATCGTTGTGCTTGCCACCGGCGCGCACGCAGCGCTGCGCCGAGGTGGCGCGCACGTAGGGACGGGGGTCCCGGCCCAGGAACACGTCCTTGAACGGCACCATGCCGGCGTTGGTGAAGAGAAGCGTGGGATCGTTTTCCGGCACCAGAGAGGCGGAAGGTACGATGGTGTGCCCGCGCTCCTCGAAGAAGCTCAGGAAAGCCTGTCTGATATCTGCACTTTTCATAAACAATCCGTGGCGATAGGCGTGCCCACGGCGGCTAGCAGACCACGTGGCGACACAGAACACGGCAATGAAGAGGCGCCGTGAACGCCTCTCCTGCCATCGCAAAGCGCATTAGTATAACGTGGTCGGCCGATAGTCTGTCGAGTGCGACACCATTGTGGTCGGCCCGACACCCCCGCCACGGGTCGTGGGTAACCGGCGGGTGGGCGATACACGGGACGAGTATCGCGTGCGGCGCATGGCGGCGGAGCAGATGGAGCAGGCGGAGCAGTAACAGGAGCGCAGCGTTCCGGCGGGCTGCCGGCTTGCGGTAGAGATGCGGGAGGGAAGCCCCGGAAATCCGGGGGCAGAGGCGCGTGATGACTCGTGACGAAGGTTCAGGAGATACTGCTCGACCAGGCGTGCCTCATGGCATGGCGAACCTGCTCGAACTCGAAGCCCCGCCCCGCCAGGAAGCGCTCTCTCTTGGCACGCTCCCGCGGGGTGCCCCCCGGAGAATCGAAGCGCTTGGCGAGGGCCTGACTCGCCAGATCCTCCCAGTCGGGGGCCTCACTCTCGAAAGCCGAAGATATCAGCGACTCATCGATTCCCCGCCGTGCCATGTCGACGCGAATCTTGACGGGGCCCTGCCCGTGCGCAATGCGCGAGCGGACGAAGACCTCGGCGAATCTCGCATCGGACTGAAGCCCCTCCCTCGCCAGTTCGTCCAGGGCCTGGCGGATATCCTCGCGCTCCAGGCCCTTCGCGCTCATGCGGGTTTCCAGCTCGACGCGGGAGTACTCGCGCCGGGCCAGGAACCGAATGGCAACGTCTCGGGGGGACACCTCCCGGGACACATCCTCTCGAGAAGCGGCGTCACCGCAGAAGGCGTCGTTGCGCTCAGTCATCGATACCCTCGCCCTCCAGAGATAGCGGCTTACAGCAGCGTATCGCCGGAGTCATCGCTTTCGGCGACGGCCGCTTCGGGTTCCTTCTCCTTGGTTGCCGGTACCGCGAGCAGCTGGGCCCGAATCTGCGTTTCGATCTCGGCCATCACCTCGGGATGCTCCTCGAGATACTGGGCAGCGTTGGCCTTGCCCTGGCCGATCTTGCTGCCCTTGTAGCTGTACCAGGCCCCCGCCTTGTCGACCAGGTTGCACTGCACGCCGAGATCGATGACCTCGCCGGCATGGTAGATGCCCTTGCCATACAGGATCTGGAACTCGGACTGACGGAACGGCGGCGCCACCTTGTTCTTCACCACCTTGACCCGGGTTTCGTTACCGGTAACCTCGTCGCCCTGCTTGACCGAACCGATACGGCGAATATCGAGGCGCACGCTGGAGTAGAACTTGAGCGCGTTGCCACCGGTGGTGGTCTCGGGGCTACCGAACATCACGCCGATCTTCATGCGAATCTGGTTGATGAACACCACCATGCAGTTGGCGTTCTTGATATTGCCGGTGATCTTGCGCAGCGCCTGGGACATCAGGCGCGCCTGGAGGCCGACGTGGGAATCGCCCATCTCCCCCTCGATCTCCGCGCGCGGCGTCAGCGCCGCCACGGAATCGATGATGATGACGTCGACGCCACCGGAGCGCACCAGCATGTCGCAGATTTCGAGCGCCTGCTCGCCGGTGTCGGGCTGGGAAACCAGCAGCTCGTCGAGATCGACACCGAGTTTTTCGGCATAGCTCGGGTCGAGCGCGTGCTCGGCATCGACGAAGGCGCAGGTCTTGCCATCCTTCTGGGCCTGGGCGATCACCGACAGGGTCAGCGTAGTCTTGCCCGAGGATTCCGGACCGAAGATCTCGACGACACGACCGTAAGGCAACCCGCCGACACCCAGTGCGATATCCAGGCCCAGAGACCCCGTCGACACCACCGGAATCGCGGTACGCGGGGTATCGCCCAAGCGCATCACGGTGCCTTTGCCGAATTGACGATCGATCTGTGACAGTGCCGCATTGAGTGCCTTGCTGCGGTTTTCGTCCTGTGCCATGAACGTCTCCTATGGATGCACGAAGTGAGGCGGGGCAGCGCCGGTCGCAGCGCTCGGCTCACGCACTGTATGGTTAGACAGTAGTATGGCGAAAAAAAGCGCTCCCGCCTATCCCCCGCCGAAGATTTTCAATCCTGCCGCCGCGGAGCCCCGGACGCCGGCTTGCTGTCATCGTGAAGAGGCGTTGTCGGGCCGGCTTTCCGCCAGCGATTCGATCAGTCCCGACAGCGCCACGGCAACCGCCGACTCGCGGATCCGCCGACGGTCCCCCGGCAGCTGATGACGCTGCACCCGCTGATGGTGTGGGTTGCCCCAGGCGAACCACACCGTGCCCACGGGCTTGTCGGGACTGCCCCCGGCCGGGCCGGCAACGCCGCTGACCGCGACACCGAGTTCGGCCCCGCTATCGCGACAGGCACCGACGACCATCTCCCTGACGGTCTCCTCGCTGACCGCGCCATGGGTCTCCAGTGTGGCCCGCGACACTCCCAGCAGGCGCTGCTTGGCGGCATTGGCGTAGGTCACGTAGCCGGTCTCGAAGTAGGCGGAGCTGCCGGCGATCGCCGTGATGGCGCTGGCGACGCCGCCCCCGGTACAGGATTCCGCGGTGGTCAGCCGGACACCCAGCGCCAGACAGGCCTCCCCCAGACGCCGGGAGAGCGCCTCGCAATCCGGTTCGGCGCCCAGCGGGGATGTGGAGTCGTTCGTCATGGGCAACTTCCTCTTTCAGGGGTCGCTCTACCCGTCGGCCGCCGCTCCCCGGGCGACGGCGGGGGCAGAGCCGAAGGAGAAACCGATCGCCATCCAGTATGCGGAGAATCGTGGTTCATGCAATCGCCGAAGGGACACTGCGGGGACGCCTGCGTATCGCGGATGGAGGAGCACGCCCTGGCGGGAGCAAGGCGGTGGCGGGAGGCGGGTCAATCCGGTTCGCGGGGATCCCGGGGCGGAGGAATCACGGAAGGATGACGCGCCGCCAGTTCGGCAACGGCGATCTCCAGCAGCACAACGGCCAGTTCGCTGAGATTGACGTTACGCTTGTTGGCTTCGATGGCCAGCAGGCGATACGTGGAATCACTGAGGTGGTTGAGCACCAACCGGGCCATATGGGAGTCCTCGAGTACCGATTTCACACACTGTAACGAGTTATCGGCGGGCACTCAGGCTGAAATCACTACACCTGATGCATGATCCCCTCTAAGGCGACCGCCACCTCGCGCCGTGCCGGACCCAGCCACCGCGTGGTAACCTTGCCCCTCAGCGTACGACCCGGCATTCCGATGCCCCCTCTGTGTCCCCAGAATCGACGGAGCTTCCGAGACACCATGCAGGACGCGGCCTCCAGCAAGAGCACCCAGCATACGCCGATGATGGCGCAGTACCTCAAGATCAAGCGCGAGCATCCGGACGTGCTGCTCTTCTACCGGATGGGCGATTTCTACGAGCTTTTCTACGACGATGCCAAGCGTGCATCGCAACTGCTCGACATCACGCTGACGGCCCGCGGGCAGTCGGCCGGCAAGCCGATCCCCATGGCGGGCATCCCCTACCACAGCGTCGAGTCCTACCTGGCGCGACTGGTCAAATCCGGCCAGTCGGTGGCCATCTGCGAACAGATCGGCGATCCGAGCACGGCCAAGGGGCCGGTGGAGCGCCGGGTCGTGCGCATCGTCACACCGGGAACGCTGCTGGACGAAGCCCTGCTCGATGCCAGCCGCGACAACCTGCTGGTGGCCCTCCATCGCACCGGCGAATGCTGGGGTATCGCCTGGCTGGAACTCTCCAGCGGCCGCTTCAGCGTGCTCGAGATCGATGGCGAGGCCGACATGCTGGCCGAGATCCATCGGCTGCAGCCGGCGGAGCTGCTGGTCGCCGAAAGCCTCGACCTCTCGCCGTCGCTGGCGGAGCGGACCGGCCTGAAACGCCAGAACGACTGGCATTTCGACCTGGAGACCGCCAACCGTCTGCTGTGCGACCAGTTCGAGGTCGCCGATCTCAGGGGCTTCGGTTGCACCCATCTCGAAACCGCGCTGGTCGCCGCCGGCGTGCTGATCGACTACGCCAGGGACACCCAGCGTTCCCGACTGCCCCATGTCACCGCGCTGAGCGTCGAGAACCGTGACGAATCGGTGGTGATCGATGCCGCCAGCCGACGCAATCTCGAGATCGACATCAACCTCGGCGGCAGTGGTGACAACACCCTGGCCAGCGTGCTCGACACGACCGTCACGCCGATGGGCTCGCGTCTGCTCAAGCGCTGGCTCAATCGGCCCCTGCGTGACCGGCATCAGGTCGGCGCCCGCCAGGCAGCGGTGCAGTTGCTGCTCGACGCGGACCAGTACCTGCTGATCCGCGAGCCGCTCAGCGAGGTGGGCGATGTCGAGCGGATCCTGGCGCGGGTGGCACTGCGCAGCGCCCGCCCCCGGGATCTGGCCCGCCTGCGCGACGCGCTCAACGTGCTGCCGACGCTGCAGGCCGATCTCCAGCGAATCGAAGGCGAGAGCGCACTGGACGACCTCGCCCGCCATATCCACCCCTATCCCGAACTGGCCGACACCCTGACCCAGGCGCTGATCGACAACCCGCCGGTGGTGATCCGGGACGGCGGTGTCATCCGCGAAGGCTTCGACGCCGAGCTCGACGAGTATCGCGGGCTGGCCGAACACGCCGGCGACTACCTGATCCAGCTCGAGCTTCGTGAGCGCGAACGTACCGGCCTGCCGGGCCTCAAGGTCGGCTACAACCGGGTCCACGGCTACTACATCGAGATACCGCGCGCCCAGGCTCGCGAGGTGCCGGCGGACTATATCCGCCGCCAGACGCTGAAGAACGCCGAGCGCTTCATCATCCCCGAACTCAAGGAGTTCGAGGACAAGGCGCTGTCCGCCAAGTCTCGCGCGCTGGCGCGGGAAAAACTGCTCTACGAGAGCCTGATCGACACGCTCAATGCCGATCTCGATGCGCTGCAGGCCACCGGTCGCTCGCTGGGCGCGCTCGACGTGCTCTGCGCCTTCGCCGAACGCGCCCAGCATCTCGATTTCGTGCGTCCACGCCTGCTGGAACAACCGGGATTCAACATCATCGGCGGTCGTCACCCGGTGGTGGAACACGTCAGTCAGCACCCCTTCGTGCCCAACGACCTGATCCTCGACGACGATCGTCGCATGCTGGTGATCACCGGCCCCAACATGGGCGGCAAGTCGACCTACATGCGCCAGGCGGCGTTGATCGCCCTGCTCGCCCATACCGGCAGCTTCGTGCCCGCGGACAGCGCCGAGATCGGTCCGGTGGACCGGATCTTCACCCGAATCGGCTCCAGCGACGATCTCGCCGGCGGTCGCTCCACGTTCATGGTGGAGATGACCGAAACCGCCAGCATCCTTCACAACGCCACCGCCGAAAGCCTGGTGCTGATGGACGAGATCGGCCGCGGCACCAGCACCTTCGACGGCCTCTCGCTGGCCTGGGCCAGCGCCGAGCATCTCGCCGCCCAGCGGGCATTCACGCTGTTCGCCACCCACTACTTCGAGATGACCGCGCTGGCCGAGCAGCAGGAGACGGTGGCCAACGTCCACCTGACCGCGGCGGAGCATCGCGACGGGATCGTCTTCATGCACCGCGTCGAGGAGGGACCGGCCAGCCAGAGCTACGGCCTGCAGGTCGCCCAGCTCGCCGGCGTGCCCCAGACCGTGATCGCCCGCGCCCGCGACAAGCTGGCCAGTCTCGAGCAGCCTGCCGCCATGCCGGTGGCGTCCGACGTGCACGCCCAGCCCCCGGGACCGCAGCAGGCGGATCTGTTCGCCGCCACACCGCACCCGGTACTCGAAGCACTGGAGTCGCTGGATATCGACTCGCTGACGCCCCGGGCGGCGCTGGATCTGCTTTACCGATTCAAAGAAATTCGATGAGAGGATATATCGTTAAGCACGCTCCACACGGCAGGCGTAACATCCGGTAGCAGCATAGTGGATATGGAGATAATCGGTTCTGGTCTCAGACCAGAGCCTTTCGATTTCCTGAACAAGGTCAGCTCCTTGGCTCAAAGCTGCCGCAGTGAGCCAACCGTGTGCATCATATGCGCGAATAGAGAGCGACCTTTTTAGTAAGGACGGAGGGACGACACCGCTTGTCCATTTCTGAAGCAAGGCAGCTTCCCCGATGAAAACGGGCCCTGATGCACGGTAAGGAGTTTCCACATCGTGATGTGTGTAATGAAGCAACCAAGCTGCTTCATTGATCGCTACGTCCGTTAGAGCAAAACGACACGGCAGGTCATCTCCGTGACCAGCAACAACACGACTGGCCAGTCCCTTACGACTCAAAGCTCTGACATCGTTGATATCGATAAAGAGACCAATACAGCGAAAGGACATGATGTTCCCCTCAATAGCAATGAAGAGGGGAGCATGAGCCAAGCGGAAGGTACCCACTGGCCACATACGGCACTCGCGGCTATAACGCCATTCCTCGATGTTCCAGGTGGCGGCTTGCCGGGGCTGGCGCCGGCCGCCTAGAATATGGCGCCATTCGAATAGTGTCGGCGGCACTGCGCGAGCGGTGAACACGAAAAATCCTATCCGCCGAGATCGTGATAGCGAGAGATCGAGACAGGGGCCACGACCGGGCCGTCAATCAGGAGAGAACACCCATGACGTTCGTCGTCACCGAGAACTGCATCAAGTGCAAATACACCGACTGCGTCGAAGTCTGCCCGGTGGACTGTTTCTACGAGGGCCCCAATTTCCTCGTCATTCACCCCGACGAGTGCATCGATTGCGCACTGTGCGAGCCGGAGTGCCCCGCCGAAGCGATCTTCTCGGAAGACGAGCTGCCTGACGGCCAGCAGCAGTTCATCGAGCTCAACGC
This sequence comes from Salinicola sp., assembly GCA_002695065.1. Taxonomy (GTDB): domain Bacteria; phylum Pseudomonadota; class Gammaproteobacteria; order Pseudomonadales; family Halomonadaceae; genus Salinicola. Next base: position 11,467 of record NZNW01000073.1, read on the forward strand.
CGAGCTCGCCGAAGTGTGGCCCAACATCGCCGAGCAGAAGGATCCGCCGGAAGATGCCAAGGAGTGGGATGGCAAGCCCAACAAGATCGAGCTGCTCGAACGCTGATTTGCTATTACGCAAATCAGCGTTCGCCGCCGAAGAACGCAGGAAGGCCGCTCGATGAGCGGCCTTCCTGGTTTATCGGTCTACAGCGATTTTACTGCCCTTTGATCGCCTTCAGGCCCGGATAGGCGGCTTTCTCACCCAGCTCCTGCTCGATCACCAGCAGGCGGTTGTACTTGGCCACACGGTCGGAGCGGCACAGCGAACCGGTCTTGATCTGGCCGGCGGCGGTGCCCACGGCGAGATCGGCGATGGTGGTGTCTTCGGTTTCGCCGCTGCGATGCGAGATCACCGCGGTGAAACCGGCATCCTGGGCCATCCTGATCGCATCCAGGGTCTCGGAGAGCGAGCCGATCTGGTTGAACTTGATCAGAATCGAATTGCCGATCTGCTCGTCGATACCGCGCTTCAGGATCCGGGTGTTGGTGACGAACAGGTCGTCACCGACCAGTTGAATCTTGTCGCCCAGCTTCTCGGTCAGCGCCTTCCAGCCATCCCAGTCCGACTCGTCCATGCCGTCCTCGATGGAGACGATCGGATACTGGTCGCAGAGATCCGCCAGGTAGTCGGTGAAGCCTGCGGCATCGTACTGCTTGCCCTCGCCGGCGAGGTCGTAGGTGCCATCCTTGAAGAATTCGCTGGAGGCGCAGTCAAGTGCCAGGGTGACGTCCTTGCCCAAGTGGTAACCGGCATCGCCGACCGCCTGCTCGATCACCGCCAGGGCCTCGGCGTTGGAGGAGAGGTTCGGCGCGAAACCGCCCTCGTCGCCGACTGACGTGGAGAGCCCTTTGGCGGACAGCACCTTCTTCAGCGAGTGAAAGATCTCGGCGCCCATGCGCAGCGCTTCACGGAAGTTGGGGGCACCGACCGGCTGGACCATGAACTCCTGGATGTCGACGTTGTTGTCGGCATGCTCGCCACCGTTGAGGATGTTCATCATCGGCACCGGCATGGTGTAGCGCCCCGGCTGGCCGTAGAGTTCGGCGATGTGGGCGTAGAGCGGCACGCCCTTCTCCGTTGCCGCCGCCTTGGCCGCGGCCAGCGACACCGCGAGAATCGCGTTGGCGCCGAGACTCGCCTTGTTGTCGGTACCGTCCAGCGCCAGCATGGCGTCGTCGAGGGCGCGCTGGTCGCTGGCATCCATACCCATCAGCCGCTCGCGGATCTTGCCATTGACCGCATCGACGGCCTTCAGCACGCCCTTGCCCAGATAGCGCGACTTGTCGCCGTCGCGCAGCTCCAGCGCTTCACGGGAACCGGTGGAAGCGCCGCTGGGCGCGCAGGCGCTGCCCGTGATGCCGCCACTCAGGGTGACTTGCGCCTGCACGGTGGGGTTGCCGCGGGAATCGAGCACTTCGAGGGCGCGGATATCAACGATCTCAGCCATGTTGCGTTGTCCTGTCGGTTGAAAGCTCTTTTGGTTGATCACTCGGTACATCGAGCGTGAAGCGCCCGGTTCCCGGCGAGGGGGTCCGGGCGCGGTGATTCCATCATGTTAGCAGTTCCGGAGCTTAGCCAGCCCAGGCATCCCAGGTCCAGCCTCTCCAACGACAGCGGGGGATGAATCGCTTCATCCCCCGCCGGGTCATTCGGTCACTCCTGATGGGCCATGCCGTGCTGGCGCTGGCGGCTCGCCTTGTGCTCCAGCGCCGCATTGACGAAGCCGGTGAACAGCGGATGGCCGTCGCGCGGCGTCGAGGTGAACTCCGGGTGGAACTGGCACGCCACGAACCAGGGATGATCCGGCAGCTCGATCATCTCGACCAGCGCCTGGTCGCCGCTCTTGCCGGAGACGACCAGGCCCGCCGCCTCGAGCTGCTCGACGAACTGCTCGTTGACCTCGAAACGGTGGCGGTGACGCTCGGTGATGGTGTCCAGCCCGTAGACTTCGTGCGCCCTGGAACCCGGCTTGAGTCGGCACTCCTGGCCGCCGAGGCGCATGGTGCCGCCCAGGTCGGAAGCCTCGTCGCGCAGTTCGATCTGCCCTTCGGGATTGATCCACTCGGTGATCAGGCCGACCACCGGGTGCTGGGTCTCGCGGGTGAACTCGGTGGAGTTGGCATCCTCCCAGCCCGCCACGTGGCGCGCGAACTCGATCACCGCCACCTGCATGCCGAGGCAGATCCCGAGGTAGGGAATGTCGTTCTCGCGGGCGAAACGGGCGGTCTGGATCTTGCCTTCCACGCCCCGTTCGCCGAAGCCGCCCGGGACCAGAATCGCATCCTTTCCGGCCAGGCGTTCGGTGCCGTGGCGTTCGATCAGTTCCGAATCGATGTACTCGACGTTGACCTTCACCCGCGTCTGGATGCCGGCGTGAATCAGCGCCTCGTTGAGCGACTTGTAGGCATCGAGCAGCTCCATGTACTTGCCGACCATGGCGATGTTGATCGTCTTGAGCGGATTGAGCTTGGCATCGAGCACATGGATCCACTCGGCCAGGTCCGCCTGGGGGGCGTCGAGACGGAACTTGTCGCAGACGATCTCGTCGAGCCCCTGCTCGTGCAGCATCAGCGGAATACGATAGATGGTGTCGGCATCCTGCAGCGGGATGACGGCACGCTCCTCGACGTTGGTGAACAGCGCGATCTTGCGCCGCTCGCTCTCCTCGAGCTCGACCTCGCTGCGGCAGATCAGGATGTCGGGCTGGATCCCGATCGAGCGCAGCTCCTTGACGCTGTGCTGGGTCGGCTTGGTCTTGGTCTCGCCGGCGGTCTTGATGTAGGGCACCAGCGTCAGGTGCA
>NZNW01000074.1 GCA_002695065.1 Salinicola sp.
GCCGCTGACCGGCGAGCCGGCCAGCGCCGCGCCGATGCGGCTGCGCGCAGAACCGCCGCGTGTCACTCGGCTGTCGCGCAAGGTTCTCGCTGGCGTGGGTTTGGTCGCCAGTGTCGGGCTCGGTGGCGCCATGATCTACGCACTCCAGACCCGCGATGGAGGTCGGCCGAACGAAGAGCTGTATTCGACGGAGAACCGCTCCACCGCGGACGGCCTGGCTGGCTTGCCGCGTGACTACAGCGGCGTGCCGCGTCTTGGGCCGCCTCTGCCGGGCGATCTCGGCCGGCCGATCGTCGGCGCTCAGGATCGTGGACAGCCTGTAGCGACGCCCAACGTCAATATGCCGAATCCTGGCATCAGTCCGGAGGAACAGCGGCGTCTCCAAGAAATCGAGACCGCCCGGACCAGTCGGCTGTTCTCCGGCACGGAGACCCGCGCCGGTGCGAGCGCGACAGCACCAGCCATCGCGCCGCCGCCAGCACCCGACCTTGCCAGCCTCGGTCTCGCGCCATCGCCATCGCCATCGACACCTTCAGCGCAGGACCGCCAGAACGCCTTTCTCAACGCGGCGGCCGACCGGCGGACCGTGTTGCCCGATCGCATCGCTGCGCCGGCGTCCCCGAACATCCTTCAGGCCGGAGCCGTGATATCTGCCGCACTGATCACCGGCATCCGGTCGGACCTTCCGGGCCAGATCACTGCCCAGGTCACCGAGAACATCTACGACAGCCCGACCGGCCGCATCCTTCTCGTCCCCCAGGGCACGCGTGTCATCGGCCAGTACGACAACAATGTGCAGTCTGGTCAAAGCCGCGTGCTGCTCGTCTGGAACCGGCTGATCCTCCCTAATGGACTCTCGATCGTGCTTGAGCGTCAGCCTGGCGCCGATGCCCAAGGCTTCGCTGGTTTGCAGGACGGCGTCGATTATCACTGGTGGGATCTCGCCAAGGCGGCCGGCCTCTCGACGCTGCTCAGCGTCGGCGCAGAACTCGCTGTGAACGATGAAGACCGGCTCTTGCGGGCCATTCGCAATGGCGGTCAGGACACCTTCAATCAAGCCGGGCAGGACATAGTCCGCCGCCAACTCAACATCGCTCCGACACTGACGATCAGACCAGGGTTTCCCGTCCGCGTAATCGTCACTCGGGACATCGTACTCGAACCCTATGGAGGATGAGAATGGCGAGCCTGAAGCTTAGCGCGATTACCGACGATAAGCCTGTAAAGGTGACGGTTGAACTTCCCGCGCAGCTCCACCGCGACCTATCCACTTACGCTCAAGCGCTGGCGCAAGAGGCGGGTCAGCCGGCTGTCGACCCGGTTCGCTTGATCGTTCCGATGCTCGAGCGCTTCATCGCCAGCGATAGAGGTTTCGCTAAATTTCGCCGTCAAACGGCCGACTAGAAAACGACGGCTTCGGCAGGCGTTTGATCAAGGCCTTCAAAGCGGGGTTGGTGTTGCTATCGCACCAGATAGCACTCCATCGAAGGTCTTCGGCGTCTTGCAAATCAACCAGCCGTAAAGCCGGGTGAACCGCTTCCAGCATCGATCTCACTGCTACAGTAACGCCAAGACCTTCCCCGACGAGATAGAATAGGGTTTCGCGGCTCACACGCTGCAGGGAAAGGCGCGGCTTCCTACCGTACGGTTTCAAGTGCGTCCCGATGATCTCGGTTGCTTTCAGCCCGAAAGCATCGGCGCTGACGAGAAACAGCTCATTCAGAAGATCATGCCAGCAGACGTTCGATTTTTCCGAAATGCGATGCTGCGCCGAGGTGGCGATGACAAGGGGTTCTTCCCACATGCGAACCAGGGAGCATCCCTCTACGCAGGGCTCGCCCAAGACAAAGGCCATGTCCAGTCGATGATTGGATATAGCTGCGACCGTCTCTTCGAGAGGCGCTTCTTCTACTCTCAAGTCGATCCTTGGATGCAGAGTCCGAAATCCGGCGAACAGGTCTGAAAGGGGGCCGCGAGCGAGGGACCCCATCAGCCCTATGCGCAACTGCCCGCATCGTCCTCCGTGCGCGGCGCCGACCTCCTTTACCGCACGATAGAGTTGCTCAGCACCACTGCGCGCCTCCTGGAGAAAGTGTTTGCCCACGGGAGTGAGGACAACACCGGTTCGACCCCTCTCGAAGAGCGTAATGCCCAGTCTCCGTTCGAGAAGTTGGACCCGGCGCGTCAGCGTCGACTGATTGACTCCCACCATCACAGCTGCCCGCCTAAACGAGCCGTACTCTGCGGCGAGAATGGCGTATCTAAGATATCGAAGGTCGAGTGAGAGATCAGGCATCTGCGCTGACCCACTCCAACTTCCATGCCTTCATCGTTCGGGACACAGCGGGATCATCGGCTGCCTGGTCAGTCGCGCCCCTCGGCTGTGCCACACGGACTGACGTCTTTACTCGACCGTTGCAGATCATGCTCGCAACGGGTCTTTGCTATGCGCAATGCCTTCATCGACGCTTTCCATTGTTCCCGACGATGGCCAGGTGGATGAGGCTTCCCAGTGTTGGAAGGTCAAGACATTCCCTCGAGAAGGTTCGAAGGCGCCGCGACGAAAGAGCGTCGCCAACTCGCAGGATTATGCGAGCTACGCCGGTCGAAACGTCGACTTGGAACCTGTGTGCTACAGTGGCGTGGGCAAGCAGCCAGAGCTGTCACACGATGGTGGACTGCCGCCCGCTACAGGCGATGATTCAGCCGCTTCGCCCAGCACGGCGCCTATCACGCTCCCCAAGGTGAGATCGTCAACGTGCCCGAAGCGTTGAAACCGCCGCATACCGTTCCGATCGATGACGATCACCGTCGGCGTACCTTGCATATTGTAGGCGGTCATCGTTACCGGCAAGCGACCATCCTGCTGGTCGATGCCGATGGGAAAAGCCAACTGATATTCATGAGCAAACGCCTCGAGCGCTTCACGCGTGCCCTGCGCCTCGTGATGCTCGAACACCGTGTGCAGCCCGATCACAGCGACCTGCTCTTTGGGGAATAGTCGAGCGACACGCTGCACCTGCGGCAGGCCGACGCTGACGCAGCCCGGACACAGCATCTGGAACGCCTCGATCACGAGAACCTTACCCGAAAAATCCGGGATATCGAGTGGCTTGGACGAATTGAGCCAAGCGCTTGTAACAAGCGCCGGCGCAGGACGGGGCTTCATACATGGTCTCCTTGGCCGTGGGGCCGGGCTTCCCGCAGAAAACCCGGCCGGGCAGTCTCAGGCGGCTTGCTTCAGCCTCACGCCCGGGAAGTCTACCGGCACGTCCAGCGCCACGTTCACGTAATTGGTGAACAGGTTGAGCGCGACATGAGCGATGATTTCGACCACTCCTTCGTCGTCGAATCCAGCGGCCTTCAACGCTGCGACGTCGCTCTGCGTAACCGCGGCCCGATCACGGACAACCTTGAGCGCGAAGGTGAGTGCTGCCTGCGTGCGCGGATCAGCCGACCGACCAACCTGCGCATCGGCCATCTCGTCACCCGACGCTCCGGCTTTCTTGCCAAGCGCGGTGTGGGCGGCCAAGCAGTATTCGCACGCGTTGGCATTTGCGACCGCAACCGCAATCTCCTCGCCGAGACGCGCGCCGAGCTTCCCGCTGCCGAGCGCACCGAACGCTCCCCACATACTCACCAGCGCAGCGGGCGAGTTGGCGACTGCCTTGAACATGTTCGGGAGAACCCCGAACGCGCCATTGATCTGATCGAGGGTGGGCTTGACCGAGGCGTCGGCCGACGCTGGATCGACTAGTGTCACATGTGCCATAAGGAACATTCCTTCTTCTTGCTGGAGTGGGAAATACGGGCGGTCCGGCGATGGCAGTCGCCGGGCCGCTTCGGTGTTCCGACGCTAAGCGTCGGGAACGGCGGCATCCGGCAGCGATGTGCCGGAAGTGTTCGGCTTCATGGCGCGCTCCTCGCCGGCTGTACGGTTCGGTCCGCGCTCGCCAGCGATGTCGCGGCGAATGTCTCCCAATTCGCATCCTGCAGGTCGCTGTCTGCGATCTCATGCTCCATGCAATCCAACCGGAGATCCCCATCCCCGATCGGCGCATCGATGAAAGCGCAATGATGGAGCTTCGCTGAGGCCGGGTATGTTCGCGGGCGAAAGTAGCGACAGGATACGCACATCCGCTGCAGCGGAATCGCGCCGGCACGCTGGAGCTGCCGGATCAATGTGATCTGGGTCAGCAGCAATTCGGCTTGTGCTGAAATGCTAAGGGTGGCGAGCGCTTCGCCCACTTGCGTCGAAGACTGAGCGATCCGCTCGCCTAAAATGCGTCCTGTCTCTGTAGACCGCACGCGAACCGCCCTTGCATTGGATAAGTCGGCCTCGCGCGTGACCAATTCCTTGCGCGCGAGCGCTGATAGCGTGTCGGTCATGCTGGCCGCCGATACCGACAGATGCGCAGCAACGTCTTTGGCGCGCATCCCGTCAGGTCGCGAGGCGAGAAGATTGAGAACTTGGGCCTGCGAGGGATTGAGACCCGATTGTCCGGCGAGTGTCCAAAGGTCAGCTCTCAATACAAACGCGATGCGCTCCAACCCCTCGCGGAGCCGGACTACAAGCGGGTCAGAGTCGCTGGCGTGATCCATACATCGATAATTAGGAGTCCTAACTCACGAGTCAATCGTGTTCTTCAACATCCTCGCGACCGATCTCAGGTCTGCCTCGTTGAGACTGGCATATCCGAGCCGAAAGGCTTGCGGTGCGCGAGCAGCATCAAGCGCGAATTTCACACCTGGCGAAACCTCCAGTCCGATACGTGCCGCGCGTGCAGCCCAGCTTTCCGCATCTAGCCCACAACGCAAACGCAGCCACAAGGCCAATCCGCCCGCTGGCACGTCGAAGGTGACATGATCCCCGAGCTCGTCGCGGATGGCAGCGGCAAATAAATCGCGGCGCTCGTTGTAAATCCGACGAGCCTTGCGGGTGTGTCTGCGCAGTTCGCCATCCTCGATCAAACCGGCAAGCGCCTGTTCTAGCGGTACGTCGCCCTGCCGATCGATAGCCTCGCGCCGATCTGCCATCCGCGTCAAAATGGCTGGCGCAGCGATCGCGTATCCGACCCGGACGGCTGGCGCGAGCAGCTTGGACAGTGAGCCGAGATATACGACGCCCTCCGTGCCGGCGCGAGCTGTCAGCGGCAACACTGGTCGGCCTTCGAAACGGTATTCATGATCGTAATCGTCCTCGATCAGGACCAGCCTCTTGCGACGAGCGAGTTCGAGGAGCCTGAGGCGACGACCCGCGCCAAGCGTGACGGTGGTGGGGTACTGATGATGGGGCGTCACGTAGACGGCACGCAGATCCGGTTCGCGGTCGGCGAGCGCCGACAGGCGATCGACATCAATCCCGTGCTCGTCGACTGGTACGCCGAGAACCCGGGCGCCAGCGGCGCGAAATGCCGCCCACGCCAACGGGTAGCCCGGCTCCTCCACCGCTATGACCTGGCCTGGCTCGAGTAGTGCCGCGGCGGCAAGGTACAGACCCATCTGGCTGCCGCGGGTGATCAGGATGTCATTTGCCGGGGCGGTAAGGCCACGTTCCGCGACGAGATAATCCGACAGGGCGGCACGCAGTCTGATAGCTCCGCGCGGATCCCCATAGTCGCCGCCACCGATAAAGACCGGCGTTGTCAGCGCCGTCCGGAACGCCCTCGCCAATTGCGTAGCCGGCATGAGCCGTGCGTCGGGCGCGCCATCGGAAACCCGCAACGTAGGACGCGCTGTTCCGCTTTCCGTCGGACTGACTGGCGATCTGGGGCCCGGCGCAGGTAAATCCTGGCCTGCAGGTTCGGGCAGATCGTCGGATACAAAGGTTCCTCGTGCTGGCCTCGCTACGAGCCAGCCTTGCATGGTCAGTTCCTGATAGGCAGCGTCAACCGTGTTGCGATGGACCTTAAGACTGGCCGAGAGGGCACGCGTTCCGGGAAGGCGATCGCCGGACTTGAGCCGCCCGCGTTCGATCTCGCCGATGATCGAATAGGCAATTTCCATGAATAAGGGTCGCGTGCCGTCGCTGGCCAGTTGAAGCTTGAGGCGATGCGGCGACACCAACTGGCCTATCTCCCGTCTCAAAAGCGGCACTATCGGCTAGGCCGGACCCAGGTATGACAGCGGACAGAAGGCGCCGCAAGTCGGTAGGCGCCACGGTCCCGGAGTCCTACCCCCATGACGAGAGGCGCGCCTGCGACGTTGAAGACCGCCGTCGCGATCCGTCACGTTCACTTTGAGGACTTGGGCAGCTTTGAAGCCGTTCTGAACGCTGCCGGCTACCGAATTCACTATTACGATGTTGGGGTTCACGAGCTGTGGACGCTGGACCCGCTGCTGCCCGACCTACTTGTGGTGCTCGGCGGACCGGTCGGGGTTTACGACACAGAGGCCTATCCCTTCCTCGCCGATGAGCGCCAGCTGCTTGAAGTACGCCTGGCCGAGAACCGGCCAACGCTTGGTATCTGCCTCGGCGCGCAGCAGATCGCCGCTGCACTAGGCTCCGCCGTCGCGCCAAGTGGCGTCAAGGAGATCGGGTTTTCTGAGCTGCAGTTGACGGAAGCCGGACGGGGTGGACCGTTGCGGCATCTGGAAGGCGTTTCCGTACTTCATTGGCATGGCGACGCATGCCAGATCCCACCGGGCGCCGACAACCTCGCGACGACCGCGTTATGCGCCACCCAAGGGTTCGCGATCGGCCGCAACATCCTTGCGCTGCAGTTTCATCCCGAAGTCGATGCCACAGCCGGCATTGAGCGCTGGCTGATCGGTCACGCCGCAGAGCTAGCCGCCTCAGGGATCGATCCGCGCGCCTTGCGCGATGCCGCTGCGAAGGTCGGCATCGGCCTGCGGGATGCCGCGCGCCGCTCACTCGCCGAATGGCTCGAAGGACTGACCGCGTGATGACGCCGATCGACGATGAATTGCGCGAGGCGATCGCCCAGGAAGCCCGCCGGCAGCACGACCATATCGAGCTGATCGCGTCCGAGAATATCGTCAGCATGGCGGTCTGTGCGACGCAGGGCTCCATACTGACCAACAAGTATGCAGAGGGCTATCCAGGGCGGCGCTACTACGGCGGCTGCGAAGCCGTAGACATCGTAGAGCAACTCGCGATCGATCGGGCATGCCGCCTTTTCGGCGCTGCGCATGCGAACGTGCAGCCTCACTCAGGGGCCAACGCGAACATCGCAGTGCTGTTTGCACTCCTGGAGCCCGGCGACCGGATCATGGGGCTCGACCTCGCCTGCGGCGGTCATCTTACCCATGGGTCCCCCGTGAGCCTCTCCGGGCGGTGGTTCGCCGTGTCCTCCTACGTGGTGCGACGCAGTGACGAGCTTATCGACTATGACGATCTCGAGCGGCGTGCGCTGGAGACTAGGCCCCGCCTGATCTTTGCGGGCGGTTCGGCCTATCCTCGGCGTATCGATTTCGCGAGGATGCGCTTGATCGCGGACAAGGTCGGCGCCTGGCTAGTCGCCGACGTCGCGCACTACGCCGGTTTGATCGTGGCCGGCCTGTACCCCAACCCCTTGCCGCACGCTCATGTGGTCACGTCGACGACCCACAAGACGTTGCGCGGTCCGCGCGGCGGGCTGATTCTGACCAACGATCCCGCCCTCGCCACTAAGATCGACAAAGCGGTGTTTCCCGGCACCCAAGGCGGCCCGCTGATGCATGTCATCGCGGCAAAGGCGCAGGCGCTTCATGAAGCTTTGCAACCGGCTTTTCGCACATATTGCCAAGCGGTCGTCGCTAACGCGAAGGCCCTCTGCGAAACATTGGCGGAGGGGCGACTTCGTCTCGTCACTGGCGGGACTGATTGCCATCTGCTGCTCGTAGACCTGCGGCCATTCGGCATTACGGGCAAGGCCGCGGTCGAAGAGCTCGAGCGGTTTTACCTGACGGCCGACAAGAACGCGGTGCCGTTCGACACGCTGTCGCCGATGGTGACTTCTGGCATCCGCCTGGGCACACCGGCCGGGACGACACGTGGTTTCGACCAAGCCGCGTTTCGCGAGGTGGGCGGCCTAATCCTCGACGTACTCGAGGGATTGCGTGGCGGAACAACTGACGAAGCCGTGATTCGCCAACGCGTCGGCGCGCTTCCCGACGCCTTTCCGGTCGGGAAGCCCCGCCGTGACTGAGATCGCGTCCAATCTCGCAGCAGTTCGCTCAAGCATTGCCGAGGCGACGGAGCTTTCCGGCAGGCCCGCTGGCGCCGTCCGTTTTGTCCTTGTCACGAAAACCGTCGACGTCGAACGGGTGCGAGAGGCGATCCGCGCCGGCGCCGCCGATCTCGGCGAGAACAAGGTGCAGGAAGGGCGCTGCAAAGCGGAAGCCTTGGCCGACCCAGCGGTACGCTGGTCGATGATCGGTCATCTTCAGAGCAATAAGGTCAAGGATGTACTGCGCTTCGCGCGCGAGGTGCAGTCGCTCGACCGGCTATCACTGGCGGCGGCGCTGGAGAAGCGGCTGCAACATCTAGGGCGTCCGCTCGACGTACTGGTGCAGGTCAACACATCGGGCGAACCGAGCAAATTCGGGCTCTCTCCAGAAAGCGTGCCGGGATTTCTGCGCGAGCTTTCCAGCTTTGACGCACTTCGACCGAAAGGCTTCATGACTCTTGCGACCTTCACGCCCGACGAGGCCGAGGTGCGCCGCTGCTTCCGAGTGCTGCGGGGTATCCGCGACCGGGCGCTCAACGATGCACCGCAAGGAGCTGCCCTCGGCGAACTGTCGATGGGGATGTCGGGTGATTATCGTTGGGCGGTCGAGGAAGGAGCGACCATCGTCCGCGTCGGCCAGGCCGTGTTCGGTGCCCGGCCGCTGCCCGATTCCCATTACTGGCCCGGCGTGGCGGGAACGCGCTGATGCTGGTCATCTCGATCCAGAGCCAGGTCGTGCACGGACATGTTGGCAACAGCGCCGCGGTCTATCCGATGCAGGCCGAGGGCGTCACCGTCGCTGCCGTACCGACCGCGCTGCTTTCCAATCACCCGCACTATCCGACCATGCACGGCACTATCTTCGAGCCTGAGCTGGTAGGAGAGCTGCTACGAGGCGTCGAGGAACGGGGTCTCGTAGAAGATGCGTCGATCCTCCTCACCGGCTACCTCGGCTCGCCGGCCATCGCCGAGCGCGTGGCGCGATTTGCTGAGCGTGCCCAGCGCATCAATCCGCGGCTTCGCTATGTGTGCGATCCCGTTATAGGCGACGACGATCTCGGTGTGTTCGTCGCTGAAGGCATGGCCGAACTGTTCCGTGATCGGCTCGTGCCGCTCGCCTCAATCATTACGCCCAACCAGTTCGAACTTGAATTGCTGACGAAGCGCGCCGCTCGAGACGAGGCCGGACTCGTTGATGCGAGCTTGGTGATCGCCGCGCGGGGCTGCCCGATCGTGATAGCGACCGGCTGTACGCTGGCCGACACCCCGGCGGGCATGGTCGAGACCGTGCTGTCTGAAGCCGGAGTGCTGACTCGCATCGCGACGCCCCGGCTACCCATCCGCCCCTGCGGCACTGGCGATCTACTGAGCGGGCTACTCGCGGCGCACGTCGCAAAGGGCGAGCCGCCCGCGCGCGCGCTTCGCCTCGCCGTTGGGCGAACCCACACGATCCTTGAGCGCACGATGGCACGCGGCGCCGAGGAGATGACGATCATTGGCATGCACAACGAAGGAGATCCGCAATGACCACGATGACAGCGACCAAGGACGAGCTGGTGCGGCTCGCCGAAAACCGGATGAAGACCGCAATCGCGGAAAACACCTGGACCGACCGCCAGAAGCTAGCGCTGACCTGTCGCATCCTGTTCGAAGGCGGGCACGATTCAGGTCTGGCCGGCCAGATCACGTGCCGCGCTGAAGAACCGGGGACATATTTCACCCAGCGTCTCGGTCTGGGGTTCGACGAGATCAACGCCCAGAACCTGCTTCTCGTCGATGAAGATCTCAACGTTCTCGAAGGCGGCGGGATGGCCAACCCCGCTAACCGATTCCATAGCTGGCTCTACCGCGCGCGGCCCGACGTCAACTGCATCATCCATACGCACCCGCTCCATATCGCTGCGCTTTCGACGCTTGAGGTGCCATTGGTGGTGTCGCACATGGACCTGTGTCCGCTGTACGGCGACGTCGCCTTCCTCGAGAAGTGGCCGGGAGTGCCCGTCGGTAATGAGGAAGGCGAGATCATCGCCGAAGCGATCGGTGACAAGAAGGCCATCCTCCTTTCGCATCACGGGCAACTGATTGCCGGCGCCACAATCGAAGAAGCTTGCGTCTTGGCGATGCTGATCGAGCGGGCGGCCAAGATGCAGCTGCTGGCGATGGCGGCCGGCGAGATAAAGTTGATCCCGGAAAATCTGGCGCGCGAAGCGCACGATTGGATCTCCAAGCCGAAGCGCCACAGCGCAGCCTTCGACTATTACTCCCGGCGCGTCCTGGGTCGCCACAACGACTGCCTGCTCTGAGCTGCCGAGCTCAACCCCCGCTTACTTATTGCAAAGGACTTCATATGCCCGATCACGCCATCCGTGGCATCATTGGTTACACCATCACGCCCTTCGACGACGACGGCCGCCTCGACCTGCCCGCGCTCGACCTTACCATCGACCGCATGATTGATGCGGGCGTTCATGCCATCGCACCTCTCGGTAGCACCGGCGAAGGCGCATATCTGACCGAGGATGAGTGGACCGCTGTCGCCGAACGCAGCGTGAGGACAATCAACGGCCGCGTCCCAGTGGTCGTCAGCGTTTCCGATCTGACGACGGCTGGCGCGGTCAGGCGGGCAAAAGCGGCGGAGTCGTTCGGCGCCGATGCCGTGATGGTCCTGCCGACGTCCTACTGGAAGCTGCAGGAAGAAGAGATCGTCGCGCACTATCAGGCGGTCGGCAAGGCTGTGGGCGTCCCAGTCATGCTCTACAACAATCACGCAGTCAGCGGAATCGACATGTCGGTCGACCTGATCCTGCGCATCGTCGAAGCGGTCGACAACGTCACGATGGTGAAGGAGAGCACCGGTGACATTCAGCGGATGCATCAGATCCATCTGCGCACCGATGGACAGATTCCGTTCTACAACGGGTCAAATCCGCTGGCCCTTGAAGCGTTCGCGGCAGGGGCGACAGGCTGGTGCACGGCGGCGGCTAATCTTATCGCCGGGCACAACATCCAACTGTACGAGGCAGCGTGCGAGGGTCGTCTCCTTGATGCGCGTGCGTCGTTCTACCGGCAGCTGCCGCTGCTGGACTTTATCCTCAAAGGTGGACTGCCCAAGACGATCAAGGCCGGCCTGGACATAGCCGGTGTTCCCGTCGGCGCGCCGCGTCTTCCCGTGCAACCTCTCGCCGACCCGGCGCGCGCCAAGCTCACGGAAATCCTTACGGCGCTCCACTGATGCGACGTTGGGTGGCCATGGACCGTCCTGGCCACCCGACATCTATAGCCACGCGCATAGGGACTTCGCCAATCTGAATGATATATTTCGTATGGGCGCTTCCTGCCTTGGTCATTCTGGCCTTGCTTCTCTCCGGTAAGAGCGGAACTTTGAACGCCTCGCTCGCAGGAACAGCGGTGGCGTTTCCGGTCACTCTCTGGTTTGCGCCCCTCAGCTTCGGCGCAGCGGAAGCCGGCACCGCGCTTCTTCGCGGCATATGGCTAGGCTGGATTGTCCTCCCCTATATCTTAGGCGGCCTGCTCTTCTGGCAGATGGTGATGAAACCTGAGGGCGAGAACACGCAGAACGATCGCGTGCCTCTCCATGGCACGCCGGCGCGCAAGCTTTTGTTTGCCGCCTGCTTTTTTGTCGGCCCCTTTGCGGAGGCCATCACTGGCTTCGGTATAGGCATTATCGGCGCAATGATGTTGCTCCGCCGTGTCGATCTGTCGATGCCCAAATTGGTAGCGCTGGCGCTGCTCAGTCAAACGATGATCCTGTGGGGTGGGATGGGCAGCGGGGCGATCATCGCTGCCGCTTTCGCGCGCACCGATGTCCTTGGCCTCGCCGTTGACACGAGCGGCTTTCTCGTCGCTCTGAATCTTGCCTGGCTACCGTTGTTCTGGCGGCTCGCCGACAGGGCCGGCATTTCCGCAGATCGCCGCGAATGCATCGGCGAGGCATTGTGGCTCTGCGCGGGCCTTGGCCTGGTCGTCACAACCACCCGTTTCCTGGGGCCGGAAACGGCCATGCTCGTCGCTTACGGTCCGCTGATCGTCATGAAGTTCATCGTCGACGAGCGACCCAAGCTGTATGACCTCGGACAGGCCGCCAAGAGGATGTTGCCCTTCGGAGTCCTGATCGGCTGGTTCCTGCTCACTCGGCTCGTTCCAGGCTTAAAGGAGGTGCTGCTGACGAGCGTAGACGTGACCCCTTTCAGTCACGCCCCGACATGGTCGCCATTGTACCATGCGGGAACCTGGTTCATGGTGGCGGCTATCTCGACCGCTATCGCTCGTCGACACGGCGCAAGCCTGCCGGGCGAGATGCGGACGGCGTGGCGCACGGGCCGACTTGCGATTGTGACTGTCGCGATGTTTGCGGTGTTGTCAGAATTGTTGGTCGCCTCTGGCATTGGCGCGGGTGTTGCCACCGCCATGTTCGATCTTCTGGGCAGAGGCTCCATCGTTACGATGGCGTTGGTCTCAGCCATTTTCGGCAACCTTGCGAACAGCGGTAATGCGGCCAACGGCCTCTTCATGCCATCGCAAGCAACACTTGCTGCAGAGTCGGGGCTGAACGCCTCCGCGGTGCTAGCGCTGCAACTGTTTGCGGCCTCTTCCCTCAATCTGATTTCCCCGGTCCGCATGGCCATCGCATGCTCTCTCGCAGGTGCCTCGGGCAGCGAACGTGCGGTGTATCGCGAGCTGACACCGCACGCGATCGTCGCGGTGCTCGTTGTGACGGTCGCTGCCTGGTTGGTCGCGGCGAACGTCTTTTGAAGGGTGCCTTGAGCTCGAGCGGACCAACGCAATCAGCTGAAAAGCGGCCTTGTTCGCAGATTCGGTGAGGCGGCGGTGGGCCAAACCGCGGCGGCGCCCTCGCCGAAAGGCGGAAGTCTTGGTTTGCGTCCGCTAAGTGAACGAAGCGTGTGGACCCAGGCTCGCCAACATGGCCAACCATGTCGGCGAGCACCTCATGTCCAAGTGACTGCCGGCCGCCGAACCGCCAACCCGAACTGCCGATCAGCGCTCGCGTGCGGCAAGCCATTCCCTCATCATCGCAATCTCGGCTTCCTGAGCTGTGATGACCTCCTGAGCCAGCTTGCGCACCTGCGGGTCCGTGCCATGTTTGAGGGCAACGTGGGCCATGTCGATCGCGCCTTGGTGGTGCGGGATCATTCCCCGCATAAAATCCACGTCCGCGTCACCGCTGAACTCGATCGCCATATCGGCGTGCATCTTATCGTTCGCGACCTGATAGTCGCGGACCACTTCGTTACCCGATTTTTCGGGATCGCTATGTCCAGCGTGCATCGTTGGTACTCCATTGTCCCGAGGGTCCATACGGGACTGCAAAAAGATCATCGCACCGACCAGAAGGAGCGCGCCGGCGATGAATATCGGCGTGAGCTTATTCATGAGTTGGCCTTCCGGCTCAGCGCGCGCGCGGGGGGTAGCCCGCCGCTCCCAGCGCAGCCTGGATCGCCTCCGAGGTCGCCGAGCTGTCTACCGTGATCCGCTTCTCGGCGACACTCACTTCGACCTTTGCGTTGGCATCGAGCCCAGTGATCGCCTGCGTCACGTGTTTAGCGCACGATCCGCAGGTCATATTCTCGACGTGGAACTGCATGGTGCTTCTCCGTTATGTTTCACAACGGCTTGCAAGCTAGTCATTCCAATCGTGGGAAGGTCAAGCCCGGCACGATCTTTAAGTCGCCGGATATAATTCTCATCCTGACCTTGACCTTCCCACGATTGGAACCCTCATCTTCATGAGTATTCCAGTCCTGAGGTGTGGGATATCGAGCGATGAGTGCAGCGCTAATCCAAGCGAATTCAAACGATCCGGCCGAGTCGGCCATCAGCTTGCCGATCGAAGGTATGACATGTGCGTCGTGCGTTGCGCGGATCGAGCGGTCCCTCCTCGAAGTTGAAGGCGTCAGATCGGCTAGCGTCAACCTGGCGACCGAATGCGCCGACATTCGCGCGGATAACTCGATCGACCGAAAAGCATTGATCGATGCCATCGAGGACGCGGGTTACAGCGTACCTAGCGAGACGATCGAATTGGCCGTGGAGGGGATGACCTGCGCTTCGTGTGTGGGGCGGGTGGAGCGAGCGCTCATGGCCGTTCCTGGCGTTGTGGAGGCTAACGTCAATCTGGCGAGCGAGCGTGCGAGTGTGCGAGGCACCGCCGATGTGCAGACGCTCATTACAGCGGTCGCCGACACCGGCTACACTGCGCGCCCAAGTGGGGCAGGAGCGACCGGCGACGAGGTCACAGCTGAGCGGAAGGACGCGGAGCTCCGCACGCTCAAGCGGGATCTATTTACCGCTGCCGCATTGGCGCTGCCGGTATTTCTGCTGGAGATGGGCACTCATGTCATTCCCGGCGCTCATGCGCTAATTGCCGGGACCATCGGCACCCAGACGAGTTGGTACATCCAGTTTGTGCTGACGACGCTGGTGCTGGCCGTCCCAGGGATACGCTTCTACCAAAAGGGCCTGCCCGCGCTTGCGCGGTTGGCGCCTGACATGAATTCTTTGGTGTCAGTCGGTACGCTTGCTGCCTACGCCTACTCTCTAGTCGCCACCTTCGCGCCGGGACTGCTGCCGACAGGCACCGTGAATGTCTACTACGAGGCAGCTGCGGTCATCGTGGCGCTCATCCTGCTCGGTCGATATCTCGAGGCCCGCGCGAAGGGCCGAACATCCGAAGCGATCAAGCGACTGGTGGGACTGCAACCCAAGACAGCTCGTGTCCGCCGAGGAGACGCTCTGATCGAGATTGGCATCGACGAGGTCGTTGCTGGCGACATCATTGAGGTGCGTCCCGGCGAGCGTGTTCCGGTGGATGGCGAGGTTACCCAAGGCGAGAGCTATGTCGACGAGTCGATGATCACCGGCGAGCCCATACCCGTCGCCAAGGGCGGGGGTGCAAGGCTCGTAGGCGGCACCGTCAATCAGCAGGGAGCCTTGGCATTCCGCGCAACGGCCGTCGGCCAAGCGACCATGCTGTCGCAGATCATCCGCATGGTCGAACAAGCGCAAGGGTCTAAGCTGCCTATCCAGGCACTGGTAGACAGGGTGACGATGTGGTTCGTGCCGGCCGTGTTCGCTGTGGCTGCGCTGACTTTCGCAGCCTGGCTGTGGTTCGGTCCGTCGCCCGCATTGACCTTCGGACTCGTGAACGCGGTGGCCGTCCTTATCATCGCCTGCCCTTGCGCCATGGGGCTCGCTACGCCGACCGCCATCATGGTTGGAACAGGGCGCGGCGCTGACCTAGGCATCCTCTTCCGCAAGGGAGAAGCGCTGCAGCTTTTGATGGATGCCAAGGTGATTGCCGTCGACAAGACCGGCACCCTAACGGAAGGTCGCCCGGCGCTCACAGATCTTCAGGTCAACGAGGGCTTCGACCGCGCGTCGATCCTGAGATCGATCGCGGCCGTCGAGGACAAATCCGAGCATCCGATCGCTCGCGCGATAGTGGACGCCGCCACAAACGAAGGCATCGAGCTGCCTGCGGTCACAGCCTTCGAATCCGTCACCGGCTTCGGCGTCAAGGCGAAGGTCGATGGCGAAGTCGTGCAGATCGGCGCCGACCGCTACATGCGCGAGCTTGGGCTCGACGTCGCCGCCTTTGCAGCGACTGCCGTGCGTCTTGGGCAGGAGGGTAAGTCGCCTCTCTATGCCGCGATCGGCGGACGCCTCGCCGCAATCATCGCCGTCGCCGATCCGATCAAGGAGACCACCCCGGCGGCGATCCAGGCGCTCCATGCGCTCGGTTTGAAGGTCGCAATGATAACCGGAGACAACCAGCTGACAGCGCAAGCGATCGCCCGCCAGGTCGGGATCGACGAGGTCATCGCCGAGGTGCTGCCAGATGGGAAAGTCGAAGCCGTCGCGCGCCTGGAGGCGCAATATGGCAAGATCGCCTTCGTGGGCGACGGCATTAACGATGCGCCTGCGCTTGCTGCGGCCGATGTCGGTCTCGCTGTCGGTACCGGCACTGACATTGCGATCGAGGCTGCCGACGTCGTGTTGATGTCCGGTCATCTAAACGGAGTAGCAACGGCTATTGCGCTATCGCGAGCTACTATTGGAAACATCCGTCAGAACCTGTTCTGGGCATTCGCCTACAACGTAGCGCTCATCCCAGTCGCGGCCGGCGCGCTTTATCCGTTTGCCGGCATACTGCTGTCACCTGTCTTCGCGGCTGGGGCCATGGCCATGTCGAGCGTGTTCGTGCTCGGCAACTCGTTACGGCTGCGTGGGTTCGCTCCGCACCCGGAAACCGCCAAAAAGATCACAGCAAGCAGTGAGACGAAAGGAGCTCTCGCATGAACATCGGGCAGGCAGCGAAGGCGTCAGGCGTCTCAGCGAAGATGATCCGTTACTACGAAACGACCGGTCTTATTCCGAAAGCGGAGCGCCGAGACTCGGGTTACCGCGACTATTCGCCGGCTGATGTTCACATGCTCCGCTTCATTCGGCGTGCTCGTGACCTTGGTTTCGCGGTCAGTGAGATCGACGAGTTGCTCAGCTTGTGGCGCGACCGCTCTCGCCAGAGCGCCGACGTTAAGCGGATTGCCGAAAGGCAAATCGCTGACCTCCACAACCGCATCACTGCAATGAAGCAGATGGCCGACACCCTGCAGAGCTTGGTCGCCTGCTGTGCGGGCGATGAACGCCCTGAGTGCCCTATCCTTGCCGATTTGGAAGAGCCTGCCGACGGGACCGAGTTGCCCCCTCCAGCCTCGGTTGGGTTCGCGCGGCTGCCAAACCGCCAGTAAGCGAAACTGTTGCAATATGACTGGCGCAATGCCGGAAACTGATGTATCTGATATATGAACATGTCTGCATGTGTAAACGTGTTAAGAGGTTATTATGGCGCACTCACACAACCACAATCACGCTCATGGTCACGACCACGGTCACGATCACGACCATACGCCCACCATCACCCGTGAAAACGAGCGCAAGGTCCTCCTGTCGTTCTGGCTGATCGCCACCTTCATGGTGGTGGAAGTTGTCGGCGGCCTCCTGTCGGGTTCGTTGGCGCTCCTCGCCGACGCAGGGCACATGCTGACTGACGCAGCTGCGTTGGCCCTTGCATATGCCGCCTTCCGCTTTGGACAGCGTGCTGCCGATTCACGGCGCACCTTCGGATACCTTCGCTTCGAAGTCGTGGCGGGACTCATCAACGCCCTGACGCTCTTCGCCATCGTAGGATGGATTTCATACGAAGCGTGGGAGCGGTTCCAAGAGCCGTCACCGGTTCTTGCCGGTCCGATGTTTGCCGTCGCGATCGCAGGCTTGCTCGTCAACATCCTCGTGTTCTGGATCCTGACGCGCGGCGATAGTGAGCACGTCAACATCAAGGGAGCCGCGCTCCACGTATTGGGTGATTTGCTCGGTTCCGTCGGTGCAGTGGTCGCGGCCATCGTCATCTATGCCACTGGCTGGACACCGATCGACCCAATCCTGTCTGTCGTTGTGTCGCTGCTCGTTCTCCGCAGTGCGTGGAAGCTGGCCGCAAAGTCGCTGCATATCCTCCTGGAAGGCGCTCCAGACGGCGCCACGCCCGACATGATCGAGCGCCACTTGCTCGACAAAGTGCCCGGTGTCGCCGCCGTCAGCCACATCCACGTCTGGTCGATCACCTCCGGCCGAGTGCTGGCGACTCTCCACGTTCGGACGACCGACGATGCCGATACGCAAGCTGTCGTGCAGACCGTGGAGCAGACACTGCGTAGAGACTTCGAGATCGAGCACGCCACTGTAGCGGTGGATTGGAACCCGCGCGTGGACAACTGCAGTCTCGCACCGGACGCGGCTGCGGCCACCGATCACAATCACGGTCACGACCCTGAGCATGATCCGAACACGCATGCGCATCACGGGGCTGCATCGTGCGCGGACGTTCATCAGCACGGCAACGAGCTTCACCGGCATTGATGCCATTTTCGGGAAGGCTCGAAAGCCTCTTGACCTTCCCATCCTTGGAAACCGCACCACCGCAGCAACAGGTGGGAAGTCGCACGCCGCGAACGCAGGGAGGCGACTGAGAAGAAAGGCAAACCGATGCGAAAGAGAGCCGTGATCCTCACGACGGCCGGAGCTGTTGCGCTGGCCATGTCAGTAGCCGCATGTGGCGACGCTTCCGATACCTCTACCGGCCAATCGGGAGAGGCTGCAGCTCAACAGCAGCCATCGGTGCCGGTAGCGGAGGTGATAGTCCGCGACATTGTGCCGTCAAACGAGTTCAACGGCTCACTCGCAGCGCCCCGATCCGTAGAACTGCGCCCGCGTGTGAGCGGCCAGATCGTCTCGGTAGCCGTGCCGGAAGGAGGGATGGTACGGCGCGGCCAGACGCTGTTCCAGATCGATCCTCGTCCGTTTCAGGTCGCGCTCGACCAAGCGGTAGCGCAGCAGCAGCAGGCCGAGGCGCAAGCCAGCCAGGCCCAAGCGGAACTGGATCGCGCGGAGCGCCTCGTGTCGACGGGCGCTATCTCGCGCAAACAATTCGACGACGCGACTTCCCAACGCCGTGCGCTTCAGGCCGGAGTCGCGGCCGCGCGCGCCGCAGTTGCTGCCGCCCGACTTGAGCTGTCGTTCACACGCGTAACCGCGCCGATCACCGGAAGAGTTGATCGTGTCCTCGTGACCGAAGGCAACGTGGTGGCCAGCGGTGCACAAGCCGCCCCTCTCACGACGATAGTGTCTGTCGACCCACTCTACGTCGAGTTCAACATCGACGAAGCCACCTATCTCGCTTCCCTTTCCGCGGCGCGTAGAGA
>NZNW01000075.1 GCA_002695065.1 Salinicola sp.
CCCACGCGCCGGGCCCAGGCCCGGCGCGTTCGTGTCGGTCTTCAGTGCTTCAGCGAGCGGTGCACGTAGAGATCGTAGCGGCTCGTCTTTCCCTCCAGCACGTGCTTCGGCGCGGGTCCATCGATCGGCGGCGCCTTCCGCGGACGCTTGACCACCACCCGATGGGTGGCGACCTCCAGCGCCGCCTCCAGCAGACGCGGCGCATCGTCATCCCCACCAGCCAGGTCCCGGAACAGCCGCATCTCCTTCTTTACCAGCGCCGACTTCTCCCGATGCGGGAACATCGGATCGAGATGCACCACCTGCGGTTCGTGCGCCCAATCATCGACTGCCGCCGCCAGCCCGGTCGCGCTATCGGCGTGGCGAAGCGACAGGCGCCCGGCAATCTCCGCCACCTCGTCGTCGTCCATCGCCTGCGACAGCGCGGCCGCCAGCAGCGCATGGATCGCCGCCACCCGCTCGACCATCAACACCTCGGCCCCCAACGACGCCAGCACGAAGGCATCCCGACCGAGGCCGGCCGTGGCGTCGACGACCTGTGGCACCACTCCCTTGCCAAACCCACAAGCGCGTGCCACGAGCTGGCCACGCCCACCGCCATAGCGCCGACGGTGCGCCGCCGCGCCGGAGACGAAATCGGCCCGGATCGGCAGGCCGTAGCGCCTGGCGTCGCCGGCGATCTCGAGCCCGTGCCCGGCACGCTGCAGAACCAGCCCGTCCGCGGGCGCCGACGGAGCCCAGGGCAGGCCGTAGCGCTCGGCCAGATCGGCCAGCGTCTCCCCCACCACGACCACGGGCGTGGCCGACTCGCTCACGTCGCCCATACGAACAGGGCAATACCTAGCAGCAGTCGATAGATCACGAAGGGCATCATGCCGATCCGGTCCAGCGCCGCCAGGAACAGCTTGATGCAGAGCCAGGCCGCCACGAACGAGAACGCCACGCCCAGAAAGATCTCGTGCCACTGCGTCGCCGTGCCCGACTGGGCCAGCTCCAGTCCTTTCAGCGAGCCTGCCGCCAGGATCAGCGGGATCGACAACAGAAACGAGAAACGCGCCGCCGCCTGCCGGGTGAAACCGAGCATCAGGGCCGCGGTCATGGTGATCCCCGAACGCGAAGTGCCGGGAATCAATGCAATGGCCTGGGCCAGCCCGATCAGCAGCGCCGTCTTGAGCGTTATTTTCTCGACCGGATGTACCTGGGTGCCGCGCTTGTCGGCGATACCGAGCAGCACGCCGAAGACGATCGTCGTCGTCGCGATGACCAGAACGGAGCGCCCCGCGCTCTCGACCCAATCCTCGATCAACAACCCGACGATGACCGCTGGAATGGTCCCGACGATGATCGCCCAACCCAGGCGGCTCTCCGGCGTCTGTCCCCGCCCGCCGAACTGGGTGAACCAGGCGTGGAGAATACGCCAGACTTCATGGCGAAACGCGAACAGCACGGCGCCCAGAGAGCCGATATGAACCGCCACGTCGAAGGCCAGCCCCTGATCGGACCAGCCGAAGAGCTGGGAGGGTAAAATCAGATGTGCGGAGGAGGAGATGGGCAGAAATTCGGTCAAGCCCTGGATGATGGCGAGTGCGGCCAGTTGAAAAACATCCATTTTCTTTCGATATCCTTATTCGAGGAGGTCGCCATCGTGGACCTCGATCTTTCACGCCTTGCGCCATGCCACCTCATCACGCAGATAGACGGGAATCACCTCGTGAGGCGCGCTGCCGCGCGCGCCACGCTCCCATGATGTGGCGGCCAGACGCACGAGATCCTCCGCCGCCGGTAGTTCGTCGGGGAGGGTTTGCGGCAATGCAGCCTGTACATCGACAGGTATATTAGACAAAAGTTGCCAACCGCTGCCTATCCCCAGCCATTCGATATCGCGATCCGTGGCGGGCAGGCGCAGTCTCGAAGGCGGCACAACGCGCGGGTCGAGCGCCACGGTCAAGGCGCCGTCGTGACAGTGATAGGCCCCGACATAGATCTCGTCCATGCGGGCATCGAGTGCGGCGATGACGTGTCGCGCGTGCCATTTGCGGTGAGCCGCCAGCGCCAGGGCTTCCAGTGTGGAAACCCCGATCAGCGGCAGGTCGGCGCCGTAGGCGAGTCCCTGGGCGATGCCGGCGGCGATTCGCAGGCCGGTGAACGAACCCGGACCATGACCATAGGCGACAGCGTCGAGCTGGGTCAGCGTCACGCCAGCTTCCGCCAGCACCTCGTCGATCATCGGCAGCAGCAGGCGCGTGTGTTCACGGGGTGCGATCTCGAAACGCTGAACGATCTGGCGATTCCGTATCAGCGCACAGGAGCAGGCAGTAGAGGAGGCGTCCAGCGCCAGCAACGTCGGCATCGGTTTCCCGGGGAATGGCGGCATCAAGAAGGTGGCGAGTATAGCGTCATCGCGATGTCAAAACGATGGCTCCGCCGGGAAGCGGAACCATACGGGATGGCAAGCGGATCGGCGGCGGGTCAGGACTTCAGCGCAGAGAGCACCTGCTCGCGGATCTCGTCGACGCTGCCGACACCGGCGATACGGTGATACTCCGGGGCGGCTTCGGCATCCTCGGCCGCCCACTCGCGGTAATAACCGATCAGCGGCTCGGTCTGGTCGTGATAGACCGAGAGACGGTGGCGCACGGTCTTTTCGCTGTCATCGTCACGCTGGATCAGCGGCTCGCCGGTGACGTCGTCCTTGCCCTCTTCCTGGGGCGGCTTGTAGTCGACGTGATAGACACGCCCGGAATCCGGATGGACGCGACGCCCGGAGAGCCGGTTGACGATCTCCTCGTCGTCGACGGCGATCTCCACCACATGGTCCAGCTTGATGCCGGCGTCCTTCATCGCATCCGCCTGCGGGAGCGTGCGCGGGAAGCCGTCGAACAGGAACCCGTTGGCGCAATCGGGTTGGGCGATGCGTTCCTTGACCAGTGCGATGATCAGATCGTCCGATACCAGAGCGCCGCTGTTCATGGTCTCCTTGACCTTGAGCCCCAGCTCGCTCCCCTCCTTGACCGCGGCACGCAGCATGTCACCGGTGGAAATCTGCGGGATATGGAAATGCTCGCAGATGAACTGGGCTTGGGTACCCTTGCCAGCGCCGGGGGCGCCCAAGAGGATCAAACGCATTGATAACTGCTCCTTCGTGAATCGCATCGGTTGTCGGACCGGTCAGCGGCGTCGAGGACTCGACGCAGACGACACCGTCAATGGCTCATGACGATACCTGCCGATCGGGTAGCGCACAAGACTCGCCTGGATCGACGCGCCACTACCTGGTGCGTCGACAAAGCCCTGGCGCGGCGACAAAGCCCGAACGCTGGACAGTAAACGCCAACGGCCCCCGAAGGAGCCGTTGGTGTGGATCGAGCGAACCGCCGTATCAGACCAGCATGCGCCGGATATCGGTCAGTACCTGTGCCAGGAAGGCGGTGAAACGCGCCGCGTCGGCGCCGTTGACCGCACGGTGGTCGTAGGAGAGCGACAGCGGCAGCATCAAGCGCGGCTCGAACTCGCTGCCGTTCCAGACCGGCTTCATCGACGACTTGGAGACGCCGAGAATGGCCACCTCCGGCGTGTTGACGATGGGCGTGAAGGCCGTGCCACCGATCGAGCCGAGGCTCGAGATGGTGAAGCTGGCACCGCTCATCTCCTCGCGGGACAGCTTCTTGTTCTGCGCCTTCTTGGCCAGCTCGACCGACTCCTTGGCCAGATCGATCAGCGACTTCTTGTCGGCATCGCGGATCACCGGCACCATCAGCCCGTCCGGGGTATCGACCGCCACGCCGATGTGCACGTAGTGCTTGACGATCAGCTTGTCGCCGTCCGGATGCAGGCTCGAGTTGAACTGCGGGAACTTGCGCAGCGCATAGGCACAAGCCTTGATCATGAACGGCAGCGGCGTCAGCTTGGCGCCCTGGGACTCCGCCTCGGCCTTCATCGACTTGCGGAAGGCCTCGAGTTCGGTGATGTCCGCTTCGTCGAACTGGGTGACGTGAGGCACGTTGAGCCAGCTGCGATGCAGGTTGTTGGCGCCCGCCTTCATCAGACGGCTCATCGGCTTCTCTTCGATCTCGCCGAACTGGCTGAAGTCGATCGCCGGGACCGGCGGAATGCCCGCGCCACCGGCAGCGGCCGCCGGCGCCGAACCGCCACCGCTCTTGCGCGCTTTCATCACCTGCTTGACGAAACCGTCGACGTCATCCTTCAGGATCCGCCCCTTGGGACCGGAGCCCTTGACCTCGCCGAGGTCGACACCCAGTTCGCGGGCCAGCTTGCGAACCGCCGGACCGGCATGCACATGGGCGCCGGCGGTCTTGTCGTCACCATGCTTCTCGCGCGCTTCCGGGCTCGGCTCGCCGGCGACGTCCTTGCGTGCGCTGGACGAGGACGCCCCGGAATCGGCCTTGGCCGGAGCCGGCTTCGACTGGCCGCCTTTACCGCCACCTTCACCGGACGTCTTCTTGGCCGGCTTGCTGCTGCCGGCCACCTCGACATAGCCGATCAGATCGCCTTCCGAGACGCTATCGCCTTCCTTCACGGCAACTTCGACGACCTTGCCCTTGTAGGGGCTCGGCACGTCCATGGAGGCCTTGTCGGACTCCAGCGTGATCAAGGTGTCTTCTTCGTTGATCTCGTCGCCTTCGCTGATGGCGACTTCGATGATCTCGACACCATCGCTGCCACCGATGTCGGGTACGCGAATCTCCTTGCGGCCGCCTTCATCGCCGCCCTGATCTTCCTCGTCCTGATCATCATCGCCCTGATCCTGGGACGCCCGGTCTTCGCCGCCATCGTCCGCTTCGGCGCCGGCAGCTTCGTCCTCGGACGAGGCGTCCTCGCCCTCTTCCTCGTCGTCGCCCTCGCCGGCGACTTCCATGGTGCCGATCAGGTCGCCCTCGGAGACGCTGTCGCCCTCCTTGATCGAAAGCGACACGATCTTGCCACTGTAGGGGCTGGGCACGTCCATCGAGGCCTTGTCGGACTCCAGCGTGATCAGCGTGTCTTCTTCGCTGATCTCGTCGCCTTCACTGACGGCCACTTCGATGATCTCGACGCCATCGCCACCGCCGATGTCCGGCACCTTCACTTCCACGGTGCGCTTGCCGCCACCGGAGGATTTCTTCTTAGGCGCGCTCTTCTCGGGCTCGGCCGCGTCCTTTTCCCGCGACTCGGCGTCACCCTGCGGGGCCGCGTCAACGGAGGCGTCTTCACCGGACGAGGCTTCCGCTTCACCCTCGCCTTCGCCCTCGGCTTCCAGCTCGAGAATGTCATCACCCTCGGAGACGGAGTCGCCTTCCTTGACCAGAATCTTGACCACCTTGCCGCCTTTCGGCGCGGGGACGTCCATGCTGGCCTTGTCCGACTCCAGCGTGATCATGGTGTCCTCGGCGGAGATGACATCGCCGACGCTTACCGCGATCTCGATGATTTCGACATCGTCGCTGCCGCCGATGTCGGGAACTTTGATGATTTCGCTACTCAAGGTCGCGCTCCTTTAATCATCTGCCGACCCGCCCCGCGGGCAAGGTCGGCTAATTCAGGCATTCTGGCCGTCGCTGCTAGCCAGCGACGGCACCCTGACGTGATCCGCCGACTCAAGACACCAGGGGGCTGGGCTTGGCGGAATCGATGCCGTACTTCTTCATGGCATCGTTGACGACCTTGGCGTCGATCTCGCCCCGGTTGGCCAATGCACGCAGCGCCTGAATCGTCACGTAGTAGCGGTCGACTTCGAAGAAGCGGCGCAGCGCTTCGCGGGTGTCGGAACGTCCGAAACCATCGGTACCGAGCACGTGGAAGTCGTTGGGCACCCAGGCGCGGATCTGATCGGCGTACAGCTTCATGTAGTCCGTCGATGCGATGACCGGCCCCTGGGTCCCTTCGAGCTGCTGAACGACCCAAGGCTTCTCGCGCTTCTCATCGTAGTCGAGGAACTGCTGACGATCGTATTCGAGCGCTTCGCGACGCAGCTCGTTGAAGCTGGTCACGCTCCAGACGTCGGCGACCA
Organism: Salinicola sp.; assembly: GCA_002695065.1. Lineage (GTDB taxonomy): Bacteria > Pseudomonadota > Gammaproteobacteria > Pseudomonadales > Halomonadaceae > Salinicola. Next base: position 6,008 of record NZNW01000075.1, read on the forward strand.
CGCCGTGCTCTTCCGCCAGCATTTCGGCAGCCGCCTCGACCTCGCGGAGGATGGTACCGCTGCCCATGAGCTGGACCCGCGGCTGCTTCTTCTTGCCGGCGGTGTTGCCTTCCAGCAACCGGTACATGCCACGAACGATGCCTTCCTCGCTGCCTTCCGGCATTTCCGGGTGCGAGTAGTTTTCGTTCATCACCGTCAGATAGTAGAAGCAGTTTTCCTTGTCCTGGAACATCCGCTTCAAGCCATCCTGCACGATGACGGCCAGTTCATGCCCATAGGTCGGGTCGTAGGCGCGGCAGGTCGGCACTGTCGACATCAGGATGTGGCTGTGGCCGTCCTGGTGCTGCAGGCCTTCGCCGTTGATGGTGGTACGCCCGGCGGTGCCGCCGACCATGAAGCCGCGCGCCTGGAGATCGCCGGCCGCCCAGACCAGGTCGCCGATTCTCTGATAACCGAACATCGAATAGTAGATGTAGAACGGGATCAACGGCAGATGGTGGTTGGCGTAGGAGGTCGCGGCCGCGATCCATGCCGACATGGAGCCGGCTTCGGTGATGCCCTCCTCGAGGATCTGGCCTTTCTTGTCCTCGCGGTAGTACATGATCTGGCCGGCATCCATCGGCTCGTACTTCTGCCCTTCCGCGGCGTAGATACCGAGCTGACGGAACATGCCCTCCATCCCGAAGGTGCGGGCCTCGTCCGGGATGATCGGCACGATACGGGAGCCCAGCTGCTTGTGCTTGACCAGCCCGTTGAGGACGCGCACGAACGACATGGTGGTCGAGACTTCGCGGTCGCCGGAGCCCTTCATCTGGGTCGCGAACATCTTGTCGTCGAGACCGGGGATCTCCATCGCCTCGAAGTCGGCCTTGCGCGCCGGCAGGAAGCCGCCGAGCTTCTCGCGCTGGAGATGCAGATACTTCATCTCCGGGCTGTCGTCCTCGGGCTTGTAATACGGAATGTCGCCGCTCTCGATCTGCTTGTCGGAGACCGGGATGCCGAAACGGTCACGGAACGCCTTGAGCGCGTCGACGTCCATCGACTTGATCTGGTGCGCTTCCATGTCGGCTTCGCCGTGGCCGCCACCCATGCCGTAGCCCTTGACGGTGTGCGCCAGGATCACGGTGGGGCGACCATTGGCGTTGTTGACAGCCTCGTGATACGCCGCATAAACCTTCTGCGGATCGTGGCCACCACGGTTGAGACGGAAGACCTCCTCGTCGGAGTAGTCCTTGACCATCTCGGCAGTCTCTTCGTACTTGCCGAAGAACTCCTTGCGCGTGTAGGCACCACCCTGGGCCTTGTAGTTCTGGTACTCGCCGTCGACCGCCTCGTCCATGCGCTTCTGCAGCATGCCCTTGGTGTCCTGCTCGAACAGCGGATCCCACAGGCCGCCCCAGACCACCTTGATCACGTTCCAGCCGGCACCGCGGAAGACGCCCTCGAGTTCGTCGATGACCCGCGAGTTGCCGCGCACCGGGCCGTCGAGACGCTGCAGGTTGCAGTTGATGACGAAGATCAGGTTGTCGAGCTTCTCGCGGCTGGCCAGGTGCAGGGCCCCGAGGGATTCCGGCTCGTCGCACTCGCCGTCGCCGAGGAACGCCCAGACCTTGCGGTCCTTCATGTCTTCCAGCTCACGCGAGTGCAGGTACTTCATCACGTGGGCCTGGTAGATCGACTGGATCGGACCCAGCCCCATCGAGACGGTCGGGAACTGCCAGTAGTCCGGCATCAGGTAAGGGTGCGGATAGGATGGCAGCGCGTCGCCGTCGACTTCCTGGCGGAAGTTGTCCATCTGCTCCTGGGTCAGGCGCCCCTCGAGGAAGGAACGTGCGTAGATGCCCGGCGTCACGTGGCCCTGGATGTAGAGCAGATCGCCCTTGTGGTCACCGTTGTCGGCCCGGAAGAAATGGTTGAAACCCACTTCGTAGAGCGTCGCGCTGGACTGGTAGCTGGCGATGTGACCGCCCAGTCCCTTGTGCTTCTTGTTCGCCCTCAGCACCTGCACCATGGCATTCCAGCGGATCGCCGAGCGGATCTTGCGCTCGATGAACATGTCGCCGGGCATCTTGGCTTCACGATGGACGGGGATGGTGTTGCGGTGCGGCGTGGTCCCGGAAAACGGCGGTGAAGAGCCGTCACGACGCAGACGGTCCGCCAACCGGGTCAGGATGTACCGAGCGCGCTCTTCGCCCTCATGCTCGACGACCGAGGCCAGGGAATCCAACCACTCCGTGGTCTCGACCGGATCGAGATCTTCTCGTGTCTCCAGACTCATAGACAACTCTCCGAATGGGAAAAGGTTTGCCATTCGCCCGGCCATGGCGGGTAGCCGCAGCGGGGCTTGGGAATATGCGCTCTTCGGTGCGGGCGCGGCTCTTTTGGGGCCGCTTTCCGAGATTTTTGGCTGTAACTGAATTACAGCGGGCGTGCGTGACGCGGGAAATCAGGCGAAGAAGATACCGCAAACGCCCCCATCTGCCAATTCGCAGACGCTTCGATCATCCAGCTGGCAATGGCCAAATGCCGTAACATCAGTCGTTTAGTGACCGTTTGAAGCGTCCGACGGCGGCTCCCGATTCCTGTAGCCGATTTACAGATCCGCCAGGGGCACGACGCCCCCTTGGGAGACGTCCCTTGAGAGTAGCACTCAAACGGCCTCTGTCAGGCAGCGCCTCAGATACGCCCAGTCGAATGCCGGGCCCGGATCGGTCTTGCGCAGCGGCGCGATGCGCGCATGACCGGTGATCCGTTCGGTGGAGACTGACGGATAGCTGCCCGCCAGGGCGTGCAGCGCCTGGGCCAGGGCACGATACTGCGCCTCCCGGTAAGGCACCTCGTCGGCGCCCTCGAGCTCGATGCCGATGGTGAAATCGTTGAGCCCCTCGCGCAGGCGTTCGCCGTCGTGCCACTGCGACTTGCCGGCATGCCAGGCGCGGCGGTCGAAGGGGACGAACTGCACGCACTCGCCGTCGCGCCGGATCAGCAGATGCGCCGAGACCCGCAGCGAGGCGATCGCGATGAAGGCGGGGTGGGCCTTCGGGTCCAGGCTGTTGGTGAATAGCCGCTCGATGGCATCGCCACCGAACTCTCCCGGCGGCAGGCTGATTCCGTGCAGGACCACGGCTGACACTTCCCCCTGCGGCCGCGCGTTGGCGTTGGATGAGACCACCCGCCTGGCCGCGCCGAGCCAATGATCGTCGATCGTCATGGTGGAAGCTCCTTCAAGATCATGCCCCCTGCCCGGCCAGTCCCAGCCGCTCGTCTCTGGGGCTGATGCCAAAATGGTGCCGATAGGCCGTGGAGAAGTGCGCGCCCGAGGAGAAGCCGTGAGCCAGCGCGATCTCACCCACCGCCTGATCGCTCTCGCGCAGCAGCTTGCGTGCCCGCTGGAGACGCAGGTTGAGATAGTAGCGGCTGGGCACGGCCTGGAGATGCTTCTTGAACAGGCGCTCCAGCTGCCGCCGGGATATCCCCAGGTGGGCCGAGAGCTCATGGGTGGTCAACGGCTCTTCGATATTGGCCTCCATCAGCGCCACCGCGTCCACCAGGCTCTGCGGCGCATGCCCCAGGCGTGAACGCAGCGATGTCTGTTGCGGCTCGTCGGCCATGCGGATCCGCTCGCAGACGAAATGCTCGGAAATCCGCTGCGCCAGGGTCACGCCCTGCTGCTGGCCGATCAGCGTCATCAGCATGTCCATTGCCGCCGTCCCCCCGCCGCAGGAGAGCCGGTCGCGGTCGATCTCGAACAGTTGATGAGAAACGTGGATCTTCGGAAACGTGCGCGCGAAGGCGTCGCCGCTGGCGTAGGGGATCGAGGCCCGATAGCCGTCCATCACGCCCGCCCTGGCGAGCCAGTGGGTGCCGCCGGCGATGCCGCCCAGCGTCACGCCCCGGCTGGCCAGGCGATGCAGCCAGTGGATCAGCGTCTCGCCACTCTCATCCACGGTGCTCGCGCCATCCGGCGCGGGCGCGCAGACGAACAGCATGTCGAGATGGCGCGCATCGCTCCCGGCGACGCTCTCCGGCGAGAACGACAGTTCCGCCACGCTCTTCACCGCCCGGCCATCGATGCCGAAGGTGGTGGCGGCGTAGAGCCTCCGCCCCGCGAGCGTGTTCGCGACGATCAACGGCTCGATGGCGCAAGCCTGGGCCAGCAGGGAGAAGCCCGGCAGCATTACGAACCCCACTCGGCGTGGGGTGTCGCTGGCATTCATGCTCGACGGTTCATGCGCTGGTGCGTCGGAATCAGACTTGGACGACGTCGAATTCGACCTTCGGGTCGACGTCGGCCTCGTAATCCACGTCGTCGCGCTCGAAGCCGAACAGCTTGAGAAACTCGTGCTTGTAGCCGGCGTAATCGGTCAGCGCAAACAGATTGTCGCTGGTCACCTGCGGCCACAGATCCTTGCACGCCTGCTGGATGTCGTCACGCAGCTCCCAGTCGTCCAGACGCAGGCGCCCGGCCTCATCCACCTCGGGCTCGCCCTCGGCATAGAGACGCTCGCCGAACAGGCGGTTGAGCTGGTCGATGGTGCCCTCGTGGACGCCCTGCTCCTTCATCACCTTGTAGACCATGGAGATATAGAGCGGCATGACGGGGATCGCGGCGCTGGCCTGGGTGACCACGGACTTGAGCACCGCCACGTTGGCACTGCCGCCGCTGACCTTGAGGCGTGCGTCGATCTCGCCGGCGGCGCGATCGAGATCCTCTTTCGCCTTGCCGAGGGCACCGTGCCAGTAGATCGGCCAGGTGATATCGGTGCCGATATAGCTGAACGCCACGGACCTGGCGCCCGGCGCCAGCACGCCCGCCTTGTCCAGCGCATCCATCCACAACTCCCAGTCCTGGCCGCCCATCACCTCGATGGTATCGGCCACTTCCTGCTCGGTCGCCGGCTCGACGGATGCCTCGGTAATCGTATCCTTGTTGGTATCGATGGCGGTCGCGGTATAGGTCTCGCCGATCGGCTTGAGACTGGAGCGCTTGAGTTCTCCGCTATCCGGCAGCTTGCGGACCGGCGAGGCCAGCGAATAGACCACCAGGTCGACCTGGCCCATGTCCTCGCGGATCAGCTCGATCGCCTTGTCGCGAACCGCGTGGGAAAACGCGTCGCCATTGATCGACTTGCTGTAGAGCCCCTCGGCCTTGGCGAACTTGTCGAAGGCGGCCGAGTTGTACCATCCCGCCGTGCCGGGCTTGCTCTCGGTCGCCGGCTTCTCGAAGAACACGCCCAGCGTATCGGCGCCGTAGCCGAAAGCCGCGGTGATGCGGGCTGCCAGCCCGTAGCCGCTGGAGGCACCAATGACGAGCACGTTGCGCGGGCCCGCCTTGTCACCGCTCAGGTTGGCGCGAGTGGTCTCGATCTGTTCGAGTACGTTGCGCTCGCAGCCGAGCGGATGCGTCGTGGTACAGATGAAACCGCGAACCTTGGGCTTGATGATCACGTCTAACCTCGTCTTCTACAGCGAAACGGAAGCCCCGGCGAAGCGTGCCGGGAGGTGGCATTGATCGAATGCTTGCCGAGCGCATTCTAGCAGGGTGGCGAAAGCGGGGGCGAACTCGCTTGAACCTTCACCACCAGGGTCGTGCCATCCCCGGAGTCCGGCGGCTCGCCTTCCGGCCTTCTGCCGGGCCGGACTTGTCTCTCTCGCCCGGGTATTCGAAGATGGCTCGCCCGCGCGCCGGGCGAATCCAGAGAGCGGAGAAAGCCCCATGTCCCACGAACAAGAGATCGAAGAGCTGGTCGTCCGACGTGGCGCGCTCTGGTTGGCGCTGTCGCCATTGTGGCTCGAGCGGGAGCCGAGGGAGTCCGACTATGCCCGCATGCTCCGCGAGATCGATGCCAGCGAACTGACGCTGCAGCAGCTGGAGTGGGTCTACCGGCTGGAGATGTCGCCGGTCATGGCACGCTACCAGCTCTCGATGGCCGGCGAATGGCGGGCCTTCGACGAGACCGAACTGCTGACGCGACTGGTCCGCCACAATCGCAGGTTGAAGGGGTGGCGCAAGACGACCTGGTCGCTGTTCTCGGGACTGACGACGATGATGAGCCGGCCTCGCTTCAACGAACTGGGCGTGCGAGTCATGGTCGCGCGTGGCGAGCGCCCGCCGGGCTAAGCGGCGATCTCGCCCGCGCCGGGGTCACGCCGAGAACGGCGTATCCAGCGCCTCCTCGATGGCGCTGCGCAGCGCCCGCGGCGCGACGCGCGGACCGAAGCGCCGTATCACCTGCCCGTCCCGCCCCACCAGGAACTTGGTGAAGTTCCATTTGACCGGTGTGCTACCGAGCACCCCGGGCGCTTGGCGGCGTAGATGCACGAACAGCGGGTGCGCCTCGCGCCCATTGACCTTGACCTTCTCCATCAGCGGGAACGTCACCGCATAGCGCCGCTCGCAGAAGGCGCCGAACCCGGCCGACGATTCCGGCGACTGGCGTCCGAACTGGTTGCAGGGGAACGCCAGCACGGTGAATCCCTGGTCCCGGTACTCGCGGTAGAGTTTCTCCAGCCCCTCCATTTGCGGCGTGAATCCACAGCGGCTGGCGACATTGACGACCAGCAGCACCTGGCCACGCAGCGCGCGCAGGTTGAAGGCTTCGCCGGACTGGGTCCGACAATCTTGCGTATATAACGACATGGATGAATCGACCCGGGAACGCCAAGTTCAAATCGGTGGGACCCGCGCCAGAACCTGCCGACGCGTCGCTCCCGCTCGAAAGAGTGCCACGCCAGCCGCCAGTTCACCAGCGATCGAGCGCGATGGCCCTCGCCAGCGCCATGCGCGTGTCCGGCGTCGCTTTTTCCAGCGCCAACGCCTCTGAAACCGACACCCAGCGCACCGCTGCCACCTCCTCCGGCTGCAGGCGCAGAGGCCCGTCGTAATCCACCCAGTAGAGGCTGCCGTAGAGGTTCAAGCCGGCCTCGTGGAACACGAACTCACCGCCGGGAACCAGTTCGACACCACCAACACCGAGCTCCTCGAACAGCTCCCGCCGCGCCGCCGGCAGCGATGCCTCGCCTGCCCCCACCACACCACCGGCGGCCAGGTCGAACCAGCCCGGGTGGGTCTCCTTGATCGGCGTTCGCTCCTGCACGCAGATCTCGCCCACGGCATTGCGCACGATGATATAGGTCGCCCGGTGCCAGCAGCTCAAGCGTCGCATCATGGCACGTGACGCACTGCCGCAAGGTCGATTGCGCGGATCGACGAGCTGGACCTGCTCATCGGCGATGACCCGTTTGTGCAATGGGAACGGGCTCATGGGAAACGTGCTCATGGATGACCTGACGACCGAAAACGGGATGGCAGCGTATCACGACTTCCCCCCGAGCTCGGCCCTGGGGTGGGGGACCCGCCGACGGAATGCCGCATTGGTCGAATGCGAAACACAGCGATGAAGGTCCGGTTTATGCTCGAATCAGCCATCTCGGAGAGCTCTCATGACCGACTACGCGCCCCGCACCGAACTGACCACGCACTGCGTCGAGAATCAGCCTGCCGCAGATCCTGAACGCGACCTGTGGAAAGACGATCGCCCCTTGCGCGAGACGCTGTCGCAGTTCGCGCCGGCCTGGGTCGGCGAACGCCTGGCGCCGTTGGGCCGGCGTCTGGGCGAGCCCCACATCCAGCGCTGGGGCGAACAGGCCAACCGGTTCCCGCCCCAGCTACACGCTTTCGATCGTCACGGTCGCCGCCTGGACGAGGTCGACTACCACCCCGCTTACCACGCGCTGATGGCACTCGCGATCGGCGATGGCTGGCACGCCGTCGCCTGGGAACGCGAGCATGACGGCGGCCACCAGGCCCATGTCGCCGCGCTCTACCTGCTGACCCAGGCGGAACCAGGCTTCTGCTGCCCGATCACCATGACCCACGCCGCCATGCCGGTGCTGCGGCAGCTGCCGGAGAGCGAGGGCTGGCAGCACCGGCTGCTGGGTCGCGATTACGATCCCGCCGCCATCCCCGCCGAGCGCAAAAGCACCAACACCTTCGGCATGGCGATGACCGAGAAGCAGGGTGGCAGCGACGTGCGCCGCAACACCACGCGGGCGCGGCCGGTGACTTCGCCCGGCACCGGCGAGTGGTACCGGCTCGATGGCCACAAGTGGTTCTGCAGCGCGCCGATGTCGGATGCCTTCCTGACCCTGGCCCAGACCGACGACGGCCTCTCCTGTTTTCTGGCACCGCGATTCACCCCGGACGACCGGCGCAACGCCATCGAGATCCAGCGGCTCAAGGACAAGTGCGGCAATCGCGCCAACGCCTCGGCGGAGATCGAGTATGCCGGAGCCTGGGCGCAACTGGTGGGAGAACCGGGCCGGGGAGTGCCCGCGATACTGGAGATGGTGCAGCAGACACGGCTCGATGCCGCCACCGCACCGGCAGGCATGATGCGCCAGGCCGTCAACGAAGTTTGGCACCACGTGAAGGGACGCCGGGTATTCGACCGGCGGCTGGCCGATCAACCGCTGATGCAGCGCGTTGTCGCCGACCTCGAGATCGAAACCGAGGCCAGCCTGATGCTGGCGATGCGAGGGGCGCGCGCCATGGACCGTTCCCGGAGCGACGAGCATGAAGCCGCGCTGGCAAGACTGCTCCCGGCGCTGGGCAAGTTCTGGCACAACAAGCGCGGCCCGGCGTTCATGGCCGAGGCGATGGAGTGTCTCGGGGGAATCGGTTACGTCGAGGAGACGCCACTGGCCCGGCTCTATCGCGAGGCACCGGTCAATTCGATCTGGGAAGGCTCGGGCAACGTCATCTGCCTGGACGTGCTGAGGATCATGGAGCGCCACCCGGCCAGCATCGCCGCGTTGCGCCAAGAACTGGGCCTGGCCCGGGGCCATCATGCGGCCTTCGATGCCGCCATCGACTCGCTCGACGAGCGTCTGGCGGCCGGCCCCGAGCAGTTGCAGGCCGAGGCGCGCTGGCTAGCCCAATGCATGGCCCAGACGCTGCAGGCCGCGCTACTGATTCGCCACGCGCCCCACGCCATCGCCGACACCTTCTGTGCCACCCGGCTGGCCAATGCCTCGCCGATCTTCGGCGTTCTCCCAGCCGACGCGCCGCTGGCTGCGATTCTCGAGCGCCTGGAGGCGTAGACCTGACCAGAAGGCCGCGGCGCTCAGCCCAGCGCCACCCGGGCCGCCAGTCCGAGCAGGACAAGGCCCGTCAGCCGATGGATCCACGCCGCGTGTCGCTGCAACCACGGCAGCACGCGGGAATGCGACAGCAGCAGTGCCACCAGCACGTACCAGCCGCCATCCACCAGGGTCGCGGTCGCGACGATCAACCAACGGCCCGTCGCGCTCAGGTCGGCGCTGACGAACTGGCTCAACAAGGCGACGAAGAACACGATCAACTTGGGGTTGCCCAGCGCCACCAGCAGGCCATCGCGCATGGCGCGACGCCAATCGCTGCTTCGGCGAGCCACGCTGAAACCACCGCTGCCGCTGGCCCGCAGCGCCTGGATTCCCAGCCACGCCAGATAGCACGCGCCACCCCAGGTCACCAGCCGGTAGAGCCACGGCTGATGAACGATGACCGCCGCCAGCCCCAGCACCGTCAACCCGGCGTACAGACCGACACCCAACGCATGGGTGACGCCAGCGATTACCCCACACCTGCGCCCGCCCCCCAGTGTGTTCTGCATTACCATGGCCAGGCTGGGGCCGGGCGACATGGCACCGAGGGCGCAGATCGCCAGAAGAGACAACCAGAGTTGCAACGACACGTCGACTTCCTGTTTTCCACCCTAGATATTCGTCCGCCGACTATACCGGACGATCGTGGCAAGAACCGCCTGTCGGGGGCGAATCCGCGGGTCCAGGATAATTGCGGCAGCGCGGGCACTTCACAACGACTACGCTGTCATACGCACTCAGGCCCATCCATCAGGGAGATGAAACATGAGCCTATTCAAGCGTGAAGACCAGCAAGCCCGCACCGATCGCATTCGCGACGATCTGCACGACATCGGCGAACAGGGACAGGCGCTCGGGCGTGACCTCAGAGACGATGCGCAGGACGCGATCGAGGAGGCACGAATGAAAAGCGAGGAGCAGTACTCCCGCATGGCTGCCGACGCGCGTCGCCGCAATCGTCGCTTCAAGCGCTCCGCCAATCAGTCTCTCAACGACTGCGACCGCTATGTTCGCGACCATCCATGGTCCAGCATCGGTGTCGCCACGCTGGCCGGCGCCGTGATCGGCCTGTTGATCAGTCGCCGCTAGCGCATGGCAACGCCCCGTCCCGCGGGGCGTTTCCAGATCTTTTTCAGCTAAACCATATTAGCTAAACCATAGTTTCAACCTTTAACCGTCATTGAACTTTCTAATCGAAGCTGTGGACGTTTGAGAACGATAGTCGTTTAATCGCATGACACCTGAATTCAGGAGACTGAGATGAACGCAGACAAGTGGCAAACGATCGATGTCAAGCACATCGACAAATCCGCAAGGTCGCTGCACGCCTGTTCGCTGGACCCCTCCATTCGCTGCCTGGCCGAATTGCGCGCCTCGCAGATCAACGGCTGCCTGAGCTGCACGCATTTTCGCCGCGAGCAGGCCGAGGCGCTGGGCATCTCCCCCAGCAAGCTGATGGCATTGACCGCCTGGGCTGAATCCGACGAGTTCGACGAGCGAGAGAAAGCGGCACTGGCATGGTGTGAGTCCTTCACCCATTTCCGCCCCGCCAATCCGACGACTCGCAAGCTGGCGTTGAACGCGTTTTCACCGCGGGAACTGGCGGATCTGACCATGGCGATCGAAATGACCAGCGCCTTGAGCCGCGCCTCGCGCCGCGCCGCGGTCTAGCCAGGACTCGACACTGGGTTCATCTCGACCCGCCCTCGTCATCGACGGGGGCGGGTTCTCCGCGTCTGAGGGTTACCCACCAGCGCTTGCCTCTCCCCCTCGGCAAGCCAGCGGGGATCGATCCGCAGCCTCATCCCGCTCAAGGCCGGATCACGGGTGGAGCCATCCCGCGCTCAAGCCGTCTGAACCAAGTGGTCCTGCAGGCAGCCCACGACACTCCCCTCGCAGGCCAGCGCCTGCATGTCCAGCATATGCACCCAGCCACGCGCGAGCTTGAGCAGCCCTTCCTGACGGAACGCCGTCAGCGTACGGCTGACATGCACCGGGGAGAGCCCCAGCGCATCCGCGAGCTGCTGCTGGGATAGCGGTAGACGAAAGCGCTCCCGCAGCGTCTCATCGTTGTTGCGCCGCAGACGGCAGCCTATCTCGAACAACAGATACGCCACTCGTTGGCGGGCACTCCGGCGGGAAAGATGGACCAGCCTCTCACTCAGCACCGCCTGCTGATACGAGCAGGCCGCGAAGCAGGCCGAGGTGATGCGAGTCGATTCACGAAACAGGTTCAGCAGCTGCCGATTGGCGATCGACCGGATCTCGCCGTCTTCGAGCATGGCCACGCTGGAGAGCCTCTGCTTGAACGGGAACTCGTGGAGTCCGATGACATCGCCGGGCAGGTAGATCTCCAGGATATGACGGGCCCCACCCTCCAGGTGGCGGAACGAATAGGCCCATCCACTCTGCAAGGCACAGAAGTCCCGCGCAGTGTCGCCCTCGTGCCAGAGCACCTGCCCCTTGGCAACGCTCGTCGAGGCGCTTTCCAGAGCATCGAGCTGGCGGCGATCATTTTCCGAGAGTTTTCCGTAGTGACTAAAATGGCGGGCAATACAGCCTTCCTGCTGACCCATGCATTTGCCTTCTTGAATTTTTCAAGCATGACAGCATGTTAGGCAGGCAAGTTACATAACATCGGTTAGATGGCCAGGGTAAAATGGCTGGTGGAGGAGCGCTCGACGGTCTCTCTCCACAAGCCGGGCATACCGGATGATGGCGCCCTTTCGACGAAGAGACGCTCGCCCTATCGTGCTATCGCCACTGGTGACTCGCACCATCCTCCTCGTGTCCCGGGGTGACAGAATCCAGTTTGAACGCACGGAAGCTTATATTAGAATCTATTAATCAAAATAAAGCGGGGATAGAGATGTTCAGGCGCTACATCGTAAGAACCAAACAGGCTGGCACCTTGCATCAGCACTTCACCATTACCGATACGCACAACGGCAACCTGACTGTCGATGTGTACCATCGCGAAGCCAACGCAAGACGACGCATGGAACTCCTCAACAGACAGGAAACCGGCAGCCATGGCACCTGGTCCGTCCCCGAGCGGGAAGCAAGCTCCGGCGAATGACGCTCGGCCAGGAGCTCCCATCGAGAACCGTTACCCCGCGGTTCGACTCAGCGTACCGATCAGGTAGAGATCGTGCAGGTAGCCATCGAGCCTGGAAATACCATGGGTCATGGCGATCACGGCATAGATGAGCAACATCAATATCCAATCACTATTCATCCACGCCAGCGATTCCACCGGTACGCGATAAGCGATGGTATACAGACTCAGCCCGCCCAGAAACATGACCACCAGGCAGTTGACCAGCACGAGTGTCAGTAACACCGGGCGGCTGTCCCTGCGGGGCAGGTTGGTCTTCCACGCCAGCGGATGACGCACCCTGAGCCGGCCGTTGATGACGATACGCCGGCCCCGGCGCAGCAGCGCTCCCAGGTACTGTGGATCGTTCGGCAGCGAAGCCGCGGAGAGCAAGAGGCGCTGATCGAAGTGCGCCCCGAAAAGTCGACCCGCGATATCCAGCAACCGCTGGGGCTCGCCAGTGGCCGCATACCGCTCAGCCTGTTGCGAAAGCTGACCCAAGGGCGTTTCACTGCTCGCCTGACGCTCGTCATCCTCGAAGTTCTGAGCGTAATAAATGTCGTAGACCTGATAAACGGAGACGGCGACACCCACGAAAATCAGCAAGAACGTCAATACACTTATCATGCTCCCCACTCCCCAAGTTTTGATCCCGCATCATAGCAATGTCTCGACGAGACAGGCCACGCAGCAGCGGTGCGTCATTTAGCCACCGGCTAAAGTCGTAGCACGCGAGGAACCGCGATCGCTGAGAATCCAAAGTCATCAAGGGCCGTTGAGCGATGCCCAAACACCTTGCGACCCGGTATCCGTTCCGACCGACCTGAGCCAATCTCTGGTCCGCTCTATCCCCGGGCTCCCTGCCCCACTGCTTCGTTTAGCTACCCGGTCATCAACCACAGCGAGTATTTCGGCGACTGCATACCGATCGCTTGCAGCATTTCACCCTTGGGCGGTCTGCCTGACAGCCCGATGCTTTCTACAATTTTCTTCGCCACAGCAATGATTTGCGAAAACTCATGACGTCCAGACGTCTCGGCAACCTGCCGATGTTCAGGATCGGCCATCGCCGCATGATCAACATCGCCCTCCTGACCGCTGAATGCCTCCAGTCGGAGGATTGGTCATGAATCGGCAATCCCTCACGCGCGTGTCAGAGAAAACATCGTTTTCAATCCTTAATTTTTCTTTAAGGGTAGAGATACCTTCTGTAACATCGCCAGCACTGACACACGCGCCAAATTTTCCAGTTCTGGTTGCTTCCCTGCGGCCGCTTCGACCCGGTATGGCAAACGATCTATCCCGACCGCTTCCCATAGCCGGGTTTCTTTTGGCTCTAGCACTTTCGACTATATTATTGATAACCACTCCATTCGAGGAGTAGTATCGGCTTGTGCAACCGGTCAACCGAGCCTGCCCTTATCCCTCAGTCGCACTGCGGATGAGCTGGTTCGTCGGCCTGCACAGCTACAAATCGACCATGAACAGCGTTCTCAAAAAAATGACGTCCTGACTCGATCAGTAGACGCACTCCCAGCCCGCGCCGATATAAGGCTCAACCAAGCCCGATATCGAGCGCGGGTTTTTTGTGAACTTTGCATCACTTCTTTACAAACATCATCCAGAATATTTCATGTGCAATCAGTTTCTCTAATTTTCAAGACGAAAGTCTTATCCTGGTTCGTATTACCTTTGAATTATCTAGTTTTTTTATTTGCTCTGGCGACGCAAAACAGCGACAATCTCGCCATTGGGCAATATGTGTTGTTTCTAATAAATGCTGCCCCTACCGCGTTCATGGTCGCCTTCCGCAGGAAGCGATCGTTTCCGGCCCGTAGGTCGATCATCTCCCTTGGTGACGCTTATCGGGCCGTTTTTTTGTCCCCGATTTCCCCTCCAACCGGGCTCCTCTTGGTCAGTGGCGCTCTCGATTGCTCGTCTGCCCAGCCCGACAGGCTTCTCCGGCGTCACGGGCCTTTTCCCTCCCCTAGCGAGCACGCGTTCACGCCTGAATGCGCCTCTCTCAAAGGCTATAAAGGGAGCGGGTATTCAGCTACCCAAGGGACAGCGAACGCACGTTTTCGCCACACCCTTGTCAGCCATTGCACGATGAATGGCGGTGAGTATTGAGGCTGCAAAAGAACTGGGATATCAGACAATTACGATGACAATGCGCTAAGTGCACCTGTCGCCCGACCAGCTGACGAACGCCATTGAATACGCGCCAAAGGTCGATGACCAGAGTGTGGACACTGGCAAGAATATGTGAGGGGTGATACGAGGAAAGATGACGTCAAATCATTGTAAAGCATGGTGCCGGCGGTCGGACTCGAACCGACACACTGTTTCCAGCGGCGGATTTTGAATCCGCTGCGTCTACCAATTCCGCCACGCCGGCAGCGGAGACGCATTATACGGACGCCCGCCCCGGCGTCAATCATCACGCTGACTTAATCGGCTACGTGCTTTATGATGGCGCCCTTTCAGATGTCACCCGCCCATCCAGATTCGACCGATACGCGACCTACGCCATGCAGCGCGCCGATTTCCATTTTGATCTGCCCGACGAGTTGATCGCTCGTTACCCTTCCGAACAGCGTACCGACTGCCGGCTGCTATGTGTCGACGGCGATTCCGGCGCGCTGGAACACGCTCGGTTCCCCGACCTGTTGGCTCGGCTCGAGCCCGGCGATGTGGTGGTTTTCAACGACACCCGGGTGATTCCGGCACGGTTGTTCGGCCAGAAAGCCAGCGGCGGCAAGGTGGAGATGCTGCTGGAGCGCCCGCTGGACGCTCATCGCGGGCTGGCCCATCTGCGCGCCAGCAAGTCGCCCAAACCGGGTACCGAGCTGATCTTCGAAGGCGACATTCATGCCGTCGTCGAGGGTCGTCAGGAGGCGCTGTTCGAACTTCGCTTCCTGGGCGAGACGCCGCTGATCGCCCTGCTCGAACGGCATGGCCACATGCCGTTGCCGCCTTACATCACCCGCGAAGACGAGCTGGCCGACCGCGAGCGCTATCAGACCGTCTACGCGCGCCGCGAGGGCGCCGTTGCCGCGCCGACCGCCGGGCTGCATTTCGACGAGACGCTGATGGAGGCCCTGCGCGCCAAGGGCGTCGAGACGGCCTTCGTCACCCTCCATGTCGGTGCCGGCACCTTCCAGCCGGTGCGCGTCGACGACATCCGCGAGCATCACATGCACAGCGAGTGGCTGGAGGTGGACGAATCGGTCTGCCAACGGGTCAATCGCGCCCACGCCGCCGGCAACAAGGTGGTCGCCGTCGGCACCACCAGCGTGCGTTGCCTGGAAACCGCCAGCCAGGGCGACAATGGCGAACTGACGCCTTACCGCGGTGAAACCGATATCTTCATCTATCCCGGCTATCGCTGGCGCTGCGTGGATGCCCTGGTCACCAACTTCCACCTGCCGGAGTCGACGCTGCTGATGCTGGTCTCCTCGTTTGCCGGTCATGACGCCGTCATGCGCGCCTATCAGGAAGCCGTCGCCGAGCAGTACCGCTTCTTCAGTTATGGCGATGCGATGTACCTGACCCGTCGACCGGACTGATCCGTACACGCCTTGCACGCATCCCGGTCACGAACATTGCGCACGGCTTCGGGTGCATCCCGGTAACGACATCGGGACGGCCTCGAGCGTGTTGGAACAGACAAACGCTTTGCGCGCGGCCTCGGGCGCGTTGGAAACAAACGAACGCTTTGCGCGCGGCTTCGGGCGCGTTGAAAGGAAGAGAGACACCATGCGAGACGTGTGCTTCATGAAATTCGAGCGACTGGGCCAGCAAGGACGTGCCCGTCGCGGACGCCTGACCTTCCCGCGCGGCACGGTGGAGACACCCGCCTTCATGCCGGTGGGCACCTACGGCACTGTCAAGGGGATGACGCCCAAGGACGTCGAGGCGATCGGCGCCGAGATCATTCTCGGCAATACCTTTCATCTGTGGCTGCGTCCCGGCACCGAAGTGATCGAAGGTCATGGCGACCTGCATGACTTTTCGCAATGGCACAAGCCGATCCTGACCGACTCCGGCGGCTTTCAGGTGTTCTCGCTCGGCGCGATGCGCAAGATCACCGAGCAGGGCGTCCATTTCCGCTCGCCGGTGGATGGCGCCAAGGTCTTCATGGGGCCGGAAGAGTCGATGGCCGTGCAGCGTTCACTGGGCTCCGACATCGTGATGATCTTCGACGAGTGCACGCCCTACCCGGCCACCGAAGCCGAAGCGCGGAAGTCGATGGAGCTGTCGCTGCGCTGGGCCAAGCGCTCGCGCGAGGCCCACGGCGATTCGCCCTCGGCGCTGTTCGGCATCGTCCAGGGCGGCATGTACCCCGACCTGCGCAAGCGCTCGCTCGAGGGTCTGCTGGAGATCGGCTTCGACGGGCTGGCGATCGGCGGCCTGTCGGTGGGCGAACCCAAGGAAGAGATGATCGGCGTGCTGGATTACCTGCCGACCTGGATGCCGGAGGACAAGCCCCGCTACCTGATGGGCGTCGGCAAGCCCGAGGATCTGGTCGAAGGCGTGCGGCGCGGGATCGACATGTTCGATTGCGTGATGCCGACCCGCAACGCCCGCAACGGTCACCTGTTCACCGCCGACGGCACCGTCAAGATTCGTAACGCGAGCCATCGTCACGACACCGATCCGCTGGAAGCCGACTGCGACTGCTACACCTGCCAGCACTTCTCCCGCGGCTATCTCCACCACCTCGATCGCTGCGGGGAAATGCTCGGTTCGATGCTCAACACGATTCACAATCTGCGCTACTACCAGCGCCTGATGGCGGGTTTGCGCGGGGCTATCGAAGCGGGTACATTGGCCGACTTCGTAGCACAATTCTACCGGCGACGCGGACTGCCCGTGCCGCCCGGGGTCGATTGACACGATCCGAGTCGGCACGTCGATGATCTGCCGTCCATCGGTCTCGCCCAAGTAACCGTCTCATTACGCGACCATTTCCTCACATAACTTTCGGAGAAACATCCATGCTGGACTTTTTCATCCCTGCGGCTCACGCCCAGGATGCGGGCGGCCCTGCCGGCGGTGGTATTGCCCAGATCATCATGCTGGTCGGCTTTGTGTTGATCTTCTACTTCCTGCTGTGGCGTCCGCAGTCCAAGCGCGCGAAGGAGCACAAGAAGCTGGTCAACAATCTGTCCAAGGGTGACGAAATCGTGATCGGCGGCGGGCTGCTCGGCCGCATCACCAACGTGACCGACGACTTCATCAGCATGGAGATCGCCGAAGGCACCGTCGTCAACGTTCAGAAGAGCGCGGTAGCCTCCGTGCTTCCCAAAGGCACGTTGAAGTCGCTGTAACTCTCCTGGCTGCCGGCCCTCCCGCCGGCAGCCGTCTCTTTCCGCGACACTCTTCGCACGACGGTCATTGCCCCGATCGTCATTGATTGAAAGGACAGGGCTTCCATGCTCAATCGTTACCCCCTGTGGAAGTATCTGCTGATACTCATCGTCTGTGTGGTTGGCGTCATCTACGCGTTACCCAATCTTTACCCACAGGATCCCGCCGTCCAGATCAGCACCACCAACGGTTCTCTGGGCAGTCAGCAGCTCGACCGTGTTACCCAGGCGCTGGCCGAGGATGACATCCAGGTCAAGTCGGCAGCGATGACAGGCAACAACACCGCCCTGATTCGGTTGAACGATGCCGAACAGCAGCTTCCCGCCCGCGATGTGGTCGACGACGTACTCGACGGCGACTACACCGTGGCGCTCAATCTGGCCGACTCCACGCCATCCTGGCTGACCAGCCTCTCCGCGGCGCCAATGAAACTCGGTCTCGACCTTCGCGGTGGGGTTCACTTCCTGCTCGAGGTCGACATGAAGGCGGCCGTCGAACAGCGTCTGGAGGCGACGGCCAGCGCGATTCGCGCCGATCTCCGCGATCAACGCATTCGCTACCGCTCCACCGACGTCGACGACAACGCGCTGCACCTGGAGTTCGCCAACGCCGAGGACCGCGATGCCGCGCGCGATCAGATCAGCCAGACATTCAACGAATTCCAGCTGGAGAATCGTGACGAGGGCCGCCGGGCCTTCCTCGACATGACGCTGACCGAGCAGTCGATCAAGGACATTCAGGATTACGCGGTCCAGCAGAACCTGACCACGATCCGCAATCGCGTCAACGAACTCGGGGTGTCCGAGCCGCTGGTACAGCGCCAGGGCCCGAGCCGTATCGTGGTCGAGCTGCCGGGCGTGCAGGACACCGCCGAGGCCAAGCGCATCGTGGGGGCGACGGCGAACCTGGAGTTCCGCCTCGAGGCCCGCCCGGACGCCCCGGATTCCGAGACGGAGACCTTCCCGTTCCGCAACGACCCACAGCGCACCGCCACCCTGTCGCGTGACGTGATCATCACCGGTGACCGGGTCTCCAGCGCGAGCCAGGGCTTCGATCAGAATGGCCGCCCGCAGGTGAACATCAACCTGGACGGCACCGGCGGCTCGCTGATGAACCAGGCCACCCGCACCAATATCGGTCGCAACATGGCGGTGCTGTACATCGACCACAGCACGGAGACCCGCACGGTCACCCGTGATGGAAAGCAGGTCGAAGAGCGCATCCCGACGACCAGCCGCAGCATCATCAGCCTGGCGACGGTGCAGAGCGCGCTCAGCAACCGCTTCCGCATCACCGGGCTGGATTCCCCGACCGAAGCCAGTGAACTGGCGCTGCTGCTGCGCTCCGGCTCGCTCGCCGCACCGATCTACTTCGTGCAGGAGCGCACCATCGGGCCCAGCCTGGGCGCACAGAACATCGAGCGCGGTATCTTCTCGGTGATCGTCGGCGGGCTGCTCGTCATCGCCTTCATGCTGATCCGCTACAAGGCCTTCGGCGTGATTGCCAACGCGGCGCTGGCGGTCAACCTGGTGCTTCTGATCGCGGCCATGTCGCTGCTCGGCGCGACCCTGACGCTGCCCGGCATCGCCGGTATCGTGCTGACGCTGGGCATGGCGGTGGATGCCAACGTACTGATCTACGAGCGCATACGCGAGGAGCTCAGACGCAAGACGCCCGCCCAGCAGGCGATTCATGCAGGCTATGGTCGCGCCTTCACCTCGATCGTCGACGCCAACCTCACCACGCTGCTGGTCGCGGTGGTGCTGTTCTCGATCGGCACCGGGCCGATCAAGGGCTTCGCCGTGACGCTGTCACTCGGGATACTCACGTCGATGTTCACCGGCATCGTGGTGTCGCGTGCCCTCGTCAACCTCTCCATCGGCGGCAAGCCGGTGAAGAAACTCTGGATCTAGGAGACGCGAGCAATGCGCCAATTCGACTTCATGGGCAAACGCCGCATCGCCTTCGTCGTCTCGATCGTGCTGACGATCGTGTCGATAGCGGCCCTCGCCCTCCTGCATCTCAACCTCGGTCTCGATTTCACCGGCGGCACGGTGGTGGAGCTCCACTACGCCGCAGTGCCGTCGCTGGACGATATCCGCACCCTGCTGGCCAACAGCGGGTTCGAGAACTTCCAGGTCCAGACCTTCGGCGCCACCGACGAGATCCTGGTGCGGCTGCAACAGACGTTCGACAACGACGTCGGCAACCAGGTGGTGTCCGCGCTGAGCAGTGGCGGGGCCCAGATCGACCTGATCCGCGCCGAGTTCGTCGGCGCCCAGGTGGGCGATCAACTACGCGACCAGAGCGGCCTGGGCATGCTGGTGGCGCTGGCCGGCGTCGCCGTCTACGTCGCCTTCCGCTTCCAGTACAAGTTCGCGCTGTGCGCGATCATCTCGCTGGGACACGACGTGCTGATCGTGCTGGGCCTGTTCGCGCTGTTCCAGTGGGAGTTCGATCTCACGGTGCTCGCCGGGATCATGGCGGTCATCGGCTACTCGCTCAACGACACCATCATCGTCTACGACCGAATTCGCGAGAACATCCGGCTGTCGCGCAGCGAGGACCTTCCGCAGATCTTCAACGAAGCGATCAACCAGACGCTCTCGCGCACCCTGGCCACGTCCGGTACCACTTTGCTGGTGCTGTTCGCGCTGTTCTTCCTGGGCGGCGACATGATCCACAACTTCTCGATCTCGCTGATCCTGGGGATCGTGGCCGGCACCTTCTCGTCGGTCTATGTCGCCGCGGCGCTGCTGATCGTGTTCAAGCTGGAGCGCCAGGATCTGATTCCGGTGAAGAAGGAAGAGGTCGAGGAGGAGCTGCCCTGAGCCGGCGCTTCGACGACACCTCCAGCCCCTCGCCCGTGCGAGGGGTTTTTTTTGACCGCGCCAGCGCCGCGCGGCCAATCGCCGACCGCAGCGGTTGCGGTATCATGCGGCTGCCGTTCTGATTCAGCCCGAGCCGCTCTGGTCCAACCCTCTCATGCAAGAGTGATCCATGGCCCCAATCTTCGCCGATAGCAGTGTCGCCCGCTGGCTCCTGGTGCTGGTGATGGTCGCCGGCATCTACTTCTTCATCGATTTCCTGGTGCCGGTGCTGGCAGCGCTGATCATCTGCGTCGCCAGTTGGCCGCTCTACTGTCGCCTGCTGGCGGCTTGCGGCCAGCGTCGGGCGCTGGCCGCCGGCATCGCGCTGGGCCTGATCGTCATGTGCCTGGTGATCCCCATGGTACTGGCCTGCTCATACGCCTTTCAGGAATTGAAAGGCTGGGTTGGCTGGCTGATGGTCGCCAACCAGCAAGGCATCCCCGCGCCGGACTGGGTTGCCAGCCTCCCCGGCATCGGCGAATGGCTGTCCGAGCAGTGGCAGGAGACGCTGGCGGAACCGCACGCACCGGAGTCTCTGATCCAGCTGGTGGGCGGCGAGCACATCGGCAATATCTCGCGCTGGGTGCTGGCGCTGGGGAGCAATGCGCTGCACCTGGCGCTGACCCTGCTGTTCATGCTGATCACGCTGTTCTTTCTCTACCGGGATGGTGCCGGCATGGCGCGCCAGCTGGATACGGTCGGCGAGCGGGTGCTGCCGGCGCGCTGGCAGCGATTCTCGCGGGTGGTGCCGGCAACGATCAGCTCCACCGTGATGGGCATGGGTCTGATCGCGCTGGGGGAAGGGCTGGTGCTCGGTACCGCTTACTGGATTGCCGGCATCCAGTCACCGGTGGTGCTCGGCGTGATCACCGCCTTCATGGCGCTGGTGCCGGGTGGCGCGCCGCTGACGTTCACGCTGGTCTCGCTCTATCTGGTCGCCACCGGGCACATGGCCAACGGCATCGGGCTGTTCCTGTGGGGCGCCGTGGAGCTGTTCGTCGTCGACAAGACACTGCGGCCGCGCCTGGTCGGCGGCCCGATCAAGCTCCCCTTCCTCCCCACCTTCTTCGGTCTGGTGGGTGGCGTGAAGACCATGGGGATCGTCGGCCTGTTCGTGGGCCCGGTGCTGATGGCGCTGCTGGTCGCCAGCTGGCGCGAATGGCTGCACGACGACAGCGCCCCGGACGCCCCGTCGGAAGCCGAGCGCTGGGGCTACGGCAAGCGCAAGCCGAGCGCCCTTCCGATCACGTCACCGGGTGCCTCCGGCTCTCACGGCAGGCAGAAGCGTCCCGCCGAAGCGACAGCGAGCACCAATGCCGACACCAACGCCGATATCAGTCGCTGAATGGTCGCGGGCACTCAGCGGCCGAGCCGCAGGCCATGGCGTTTCAACTTGCGCACTACGCTTGGCTGGCTGATCCCCAACCGTTCGGCCAGTTCATAGGTGCTGACGCATGACCCCGCCAGCGAGGCCAGAATGGCGCGCTCATGCGCCTCCATGGCCGCCCTGAGCCCCTGCCCCGGCGCCAGCGGGCTCTCACGCGGCGTGGGCGCCGCACTACCGGACCCGGTCGGCGGATCGCCGCCCGACGCCGCCCCGCCAGCGGACGACGCCACCGGCGCCCCGACGACGCCCCCCTCGGCGGACAGCCAGGCACGTTCCAGCCAGTTTTCCAGTTCCCGGATGTTGCCCGGCCAGTCGCCACCTATCAGCGTCTCCCAGGCGTTGGGATGGAGTATCTTGTCCCGACCGTAGCGGCGATTGAGTCGTTCGAGATGACGCTGGGCCAGCCCCCGGATATCCTCGCGACGCTCGCGCAGCGGCGGCAGCGACACCGGGATCACGTTGAGCCGGTAGTAGAGATCGAGCCGGAAGGCGCCCTCCTCGACCCTGCCGGCCAGATCCTGGTTGGTCGCCACGATCAGTCGGAAATCGACCTGGCGCGAGCGGGTGTCGCCCAACCGCATCACCGAGCCGTCCTGAATCACCTTGAGCAGCTTGGACTGCATCGTCAGCGGCAGCTCGCCGATCTCGTCCAGGAACAGCGTGCCGCCATGCGCCTGCTCCAGCAGCCCCGCCTTGCCCTGGCGTGAAGCCCCGCTGAACGCGCCGGGCTGGTATCCGAACATCTCCGACTCGAACAGCGACTCCGGTATGGCCGCGCAATTGACGTCGACGAACGCCCCGTCCCGCCGACAGCTCCAGCGATGCAGCTGACGTGCGAACGCCGTCTTGCCGACACCGGATTCGCCCAGCATCACCACGGTGGCGTCGGTGGGAGCGCTACGCTTCAACAGATGGACCATCTCGCGCATGATCCGGCTCCTGACCACCAGTTCGCCAACCGATGCATCGTCATCGTCGTCGGGCCCGTGGTGGCGGCGGAGATGCTCGGCGAAGCGGCGTTGGAGCAGCGCGTACTCGTCCTGCAGCAGGCGGAGATCGGTGAGGTCCCGCGAACGGCTGATCACGCGGATCAGCTTGCCGTCGGCGTAGACCGGGAAGGCCTCGGCGATGACCTGACGCCCGGTGCCGGTGCGCTGCATGATCTGCGCGGGCTGGCCGGTCCGAATGACTTCGAGGGAGACCGAGGGAGAGAGCACGCCGCTGGCCTGCAGCGCCTGGACGGTGGTGGCACGCAGCGCATCTCGGCTCAGGCCATAGACCGCAGCGCTGCCGGGGCTGACATCCAGGATGCGACCGCCGGCATCGACGATGAAGAGATGATCCTGGGCCGTCTGGATCAGCGCTTCCAGCGTCAAACGGGCCGCCCCCTCGTCCAGCGAGTCCGCCATTTCCGGTGCTCCTTTACCGATACGTCGATGCATCATTGATGCACGGATGGATCGGAAACGTCCATGCCTCGATTCGTGTTTGAATCACCTGAAAACAAAGAAGATTGTAAATCAGCATGTTACGACTTGGCACGATTCCTGCGAGTGCTAATCGACAATCACAACAGCAGGAGTCTCCATGCCAACGACACCGCCATACAACCAGCCCCTGGGCGGCAACGAAATGCCTCGCTTCGGCGGCCCCGCGACGATGATGCGCCTGCCGACGCAGAAGAGCGCTGAAGGACTGGATGCCTGCTTCGTCGGCATCCCGATGGACATCGGCACCTCCAACCGCCCGGGCACACGGTTCGGCCCGCGCCAGATTCGCGATGAATCCCGGATGCTGCGCCCCTTCAACATGGCGACCCGCGCCGCGCCGTTCGAAAGCCTGCAGGTGGCGGATATCGGCGACGTCCCGATCAACACCTTCGACCTCAAGAAGAGCGTCGATATCATCGAACGCTACTACGACGAGCTGCTGACCCACGACGTGATTCCGCTGACGCTGGGCGGCGACCACACCCTGGCGCTGCCGATCCTGCGCGCCATGGCGAAAAAGCATGGCCCGGTGGGGCTGATCCACGTCGATGCCCATGCCGACATCAACGAGCACATGTTCGGCGAGGCCATCGCACACGGCACGCCGTTCCGTCGCGCGGTGGAGGAAGGTCTGCTCGACTGCAACCGCGTTGCCCAGATCGGCCTGCGCGGCACCGGCTACGCAGCGGAGGAGTTTGACTGGGGGCGTCAACAGGGTTTCCGGGTGGTGCCGGCCGAGGAGTGCTGGCACAAGAGCCTGACGCCACTGATGGCGGAGATCCGAGACAAGCTCAAAGGCGGTCCGGTCTACCTGACCTTCGACATCGACAGTCTCGACCCCGCCTACGCGCCGGGAACCGGCACGGTGGAGATCGGCGGCCTGACCATCCCCCAGGCGCTGGAGATCATTCGCGGCGCCCATGGGCTCGATATCGTCGGCTGCGATCTGGTCGAGGTCTCGCCACCCTATGACGCTCACGGCCAAACCGCCGTGGTGGCCGCCAACCTGCTGTTCGAGATGCTCTGCATTCTCCCCGGCGTCAACCGCCGCTGACAGGCCGTCATCACGGTACCGTCACCCCTTGGATCGCCCGTTCCACAACAACAATCGCCGCTGATGCAGCGGCAGGATAGGACATCATGATGCTGGATCTCTTCGTCGTCGCACTCTACGCGGCCGGCATGCTCGGCCTGGGCTGGTGGGGCATGAAACGCGCCCGCAACCGGGAAGACTATCTGGTGGCGGGACGCCGCCTGGGCCCCGGCATGTATCTGGGCACGCTGTCGGCCGTGGTGCTCGGTGGCGCCTCGACCGTGGGCACGGTCAAGCTCGGCTACACCTATGGACTGTCCGGGCTCTGGCTCTGCGCCTCGCTGGGCCTGGGGCTGATCGTGCTCAGCGTGGTACTGGCCAAGCCACTGATGACTCTCAAGCTGTATACCGTGACCCAGGTGCTGGAGCGCCGCTACACCCCAGCCGCCAAGCTGATCAGCTCGATCATCATGTTCGCCTACGACCTGATGCTGGCGGTGACCTCGACCATCGGCATCGGTACGGTGCTGAGCGTGATCTTCGGCATGCCGGCCTGGCAGGCGGTCGTGATCGGCGGCATCGTCGTGGTGATCTACTCGACCATCGGCGGCATGTGGTCGCTGACGCTCACCGACATCGTGCAGTTCCTGATCATGACGATCGGCATGGTGGCGCTGCTGCTGCCGCTGACGATCCACTCGGTGGGCGGCTGGAGCGCGCTGCTGGACAAGGCGCCGGAGACCAGCTTCTCGCTGACCGCGATCGGCTGGGACACCATCATCACCTACTTCGTCATCTACTTCCTGGGCATCCTGATCGGCCAGGATATCTGGCAGCGCGTATTCACGGCGCGTTCCAGCAGTGTCGCCCGCAGCGCCGGCACCTTCGCCGGGATCTACTGCATTCTCTATGGCGTGATCGGCGCGCTGGTGGGTATCGCGGCGAGCATCCTGCTGCCCAATCTCGACGACGCCAACAATGCCTTCGCCGCCATCGCGCAGCTGGCCCTGCCGGACGGCATTCGCGGCTTGATCATCGCCGCCGCCATGGCCGCGATGATGTCCACCTCCAGCGCCGGGATGCTCGCTTCCTCGACCCTGCTGACCCAGGACATTCTCCCGGCGCTGCGCGGTGGCCGGGAAATCGAGGGCGTCAGGATCAACCGGCTCTGCACGGGCCTGATCGGCGTGGTGAGCGTGATCATCGCGATCAACGTCAGTGACGTCATCGGGGCCCTGACGGTCGCCTACAACCTGTTGGTCGGCGGCATGCTGATCCCGATGCTGGGCGCCCTGTTCTGGAAGCGCGCCACCACCACCGGCGCCATCGCCAGCATGCTGGCCGGCTGCATCGGCGTGATCGGCTTCATGCTCAAGGATGGGTTGCTGTCCAACTCCCCCATCTACGCCGGACTCGCTGCCGCGATGATCGCGTTCGTGGCGGGCAGCCTGCTCACCCGCCCGCATCCGGTGGCCTCCTCGACGCCCTGATCCGGCTAAAGCCCCCCGACTCCGAACGGGGATACGTGCCGATCCAGAACGAAAGTACACCCCAACGCAAAGCGCCCTGCCGGGAAAAACCCGCCAGGGCGCTTCTGTTGCTGTCCGCTATAGCGCGCGGGAGAGCGCCCTCCCGCCCCGGGGGTTCGAGCTGCTGCCGGAGGTGGCGGGGAGGTTCATGCGACCTTTCTCTTACAGCGGCGGCGGCAACGCTGTGTCATAACGTAAACGCTCGTTTGAGGAGCGCTCGTCGCCCCCGTTGCCGTGGCCAGCACGCACTCCGACGAGACAAGACAACAACTCACAAGGGATCGACACCATGCCAATGTCGCGCTCTCGGCAGCTGGCGCTGGGGATGATCGTCGGGGCCAGCGCCCTGCCGCTCCCGGCGCTGGCCGTCTCCAGCTTTCACGACACCTTCGACGACACCATCTTCTTCGGCGATAGCCTGAGCGACAGCGGCTACTACCGGGGCGCCATCGGCAGCGCGCTCTCGCTGACCCCTAGCCAGCAGGCCTTCATCGGCCGCTTCACCACCAACCCCGGGCCGGTATGGGCCGAGCGGGTCGCTGGCCACTACGCCAGCAACGCCCAGCCCAGCAACGTCGGCGGCAACGACTACGCCGCCGGTGGCG
>NZNW01000076.1 GCA_002695065.1 Salinicola sp.
AAAGCCACCCGCTGGTGCTCTACGACCGGGGCTCCTTCGGTGGACGTCAGGTGGTCCGCTTTCTCGAGCGGCGGCGACTGCGTCCGGCGATTCGGCTGGAACTCGACGAGATCGACGCGATTGCCAGAATGGTCGAATTCGGTCTGGGCGTGGCGCTGATTCCGCTGACCGGGCTGTGGCGACATCGGCAACCGCCGCCGGTAAGGATCGTGGCGTTGGGAGAGCAGACGTTTTACCGCGAGTTGGTGATGGTCTCGCGCCTTTCACCGACGCAGTCGCCGCTGGTGGCGGTGATCGAGGAGGCGTTGGCGGCAACCAGCACTGGGGAGGTCGGGTGATCGATGCCGGAAGCTCAAGTCTCCCCATAGGCCCCACGGCAGGTCGAGATCACCAGCTCCCGGAACCAGCGATGAGCCGGGTCGGCGAATGTCAGGTCGAGAGCGAGTACGCTCGGCGACTTTTCCATCGAGGCGGTGCCGTGGTGAAAACGACTCCATGCAATGATTGGACGGAAATCATTCGCTTTTTTTGCGGTAGGTGTGACCTAGACTCCTTGCTGATTCTATTCAGGAGCCTCTTATGTCTACCTTCACGCCACGCGGCGTCATCGCCCAGCACCCGGCCATCCGCGACGACATCGGCGATCTGACGACCCGCCGGCCGCTGCCGGGCCCCGGGCTCGACCAGCTCGATCCGTTCCTGTTTCTCAATCATCACGGCCCGCAGGTCTATTCGGCCAACAATCGGGGTCTGCCGTTCGGGCCCCATCCGCATCGCGGCTTCGAGACGGTGACCTTCATTCTCGAAGGCTCGCTGGCCCACGCCGACAGCGCCGATCATCAGAGCGTGATCCACGCCGGCGGCGTGCAGTGGATGACCGCCGGCAGCGGTATCGTCCACGCCGAGATCTCCCCGCCCGAGTTCCTGCGCGAAGGCGGGCCGCTGGAGATTCTGCAGCTCTGGATCAACCTGCCGGCGCGACTGAAGATGAGCGAGCCGCGTTATACCGGCCTGCAGCGAACGGCGATTCCGACGATTGCCCTGGCCGGTGGCGGGGAGTTGAACCTGATAGCCGGTGAGTGCGAGGGCCAACGCGGGCCTGTCGAGAGTCTGACCGACGTGTTCATGTCGACACTGAGGCTGCCGGCAGGTGCTTCCCATACGCTGTCGGCCCCGGCCGGGCGACAGGTCTTCCTCTACGTCGTCAGTGGTGAGATAGCGGTGGCCGGCCAGGCGGTGAAGTCGCGCCATTTGATCGAACTGGATCGGGCCGGCGATGGCGTCGAACTCGAAGCGTCGGACGACGCCAGGCTGATCTTCGGCCATGCCGAGGTCATCGATGAGCCGGTCGTCTCCCATGGCCCGTTCGTGATGAACACCCGGGAAGAGATCGCCGCGGCCATCGATGACTACCAGGCCGGGCGCTTTGGCGGTCTGGCCCAGTAGAGCAGCGGCTTACGCCGGCGCTCAACGTTTGCGGTAGAGCCGGTGCTTCCGATAGCCGGGCACGAGCTGCTGCTCCTGCTCGGTCTTCTTCCAGCGTTTGTATTCCCACTGGTACTGGGCCGGATCGAGAGCAATGGCGGACTCAACGCAAGCGTTGACGCCGAGCGCCGACACATTCTCATCCGTGTCGTAGACGCGGTCGTCCGCGGCCAGGAAGTGGATCGCGAAGCCGCGGCCATCGGGCAGGCGCCTGGCGACGCCGGTGACG
Source organism: Salinicola sp. (assembly GCA_002695065.1). Lineage (GTDB taxonomy): Bacteria > Pseudomonadota > Gammaproteobacteria > Pseudomonadales > Halomonadaceae > Salinicola. The sequence continues at coordinate 1,715 of NZNW01000076.1, forward strand.
ACGCGAGCCTGGGTCCGGGCCACCAACTTCGGCAGCAGGGTGGCGGTATAGGCGGGGCGGCCAAAGAAATCGGCGAACACGCCGCTGCCCCAGTCGGGCTCCTGATCGGGCAGGATCCCGACGGCTTCGGCGCGCTTCAATGCCTTGAGCAGGGCGGCGACGCCGCGCGGGTTGGTCGGCACCAACTCGGCGCCCATCCGCTCGCGGCCGTGACGGATGACGGGATCGAGGTCGGCCATCTTGGGCGGCTCGTACATGGCGGTGAACGGGAAGTGGCTCGACAGCCAGAAGTTCAGTACCTCCCAGTTGCCGAAGTGGGGTGCCAGCACGATCACGCCGCGATCCTCGGCGCGTGCCTCGTCCAGCAGCTCACGACCGTGGACCTCGACGATCGAGGCGTCGACGCGTCTGGGGTCGGCGATCCAGGCGAAGCCCAGCTCCAGCATGGTGGCCGCGGAGTGACGCAGGCTGGCCTTGATCCGGCTGCGGCGCTGCTCGCCACTGTCGTCAGGATAGGCGACTTCGAGGTTGCGCCGGCTGACGTGACGCTCCCGCCGGGAAACGGCATACAGCACGCGGCTGGCGACACCCGCCAGCGACCACATCGTCTTCAGCCGGCAGTGTGACAGCAGGCGCCAGAGCAGATGGATGGCGCGAGCTTGAAGACTTTCGATCATTCGGCTCTCTTTTTCTCGGTACACGTCATTGTCGCATCTCTCGGGTCGGCATCCCGGAGCGGCGGGCAGCATCGGCTTGCCCGGGGGCTGACCGTAGGGATCACCACAGCCAGTTATCGACCTTGTCCGGGGCACGATGTTCCTGCAGTGCCTTGAAGCCGATGACGCAACGGACGATCAGCCACACCGCCTGCAGCGCCATCAACACGAAACCGATCAGCACGAAGGCGAGCACCCAACTGATGCAGGCGTAGAGCAGCCCGATCCAGAAAGTGCGGATATGGTAGCGGTAGTGTTCGTCCAGCCAGCGCGGGCCATTGCCGCGGTAGACGTAGGCGATGATCACGCCGATCACCGGCGTGATGCCGGTCACGAAGACGCCCAGCAGCAGGGCGTAGACGATCATGGCGAGGGTGGTGTCGGGACGCCTGGCGTCGGTGTCCGATTCGGTGACAGCGTTGTCGATCGGTGAAACCATGAAGTTCCTCTCGGCGGCGCAGCGGTGGTTGACCGCATTTTGCCGTCGAGAGGCTCCGGGTGCCAGCCTGAACGGAGGCGCCGCAGAAAAGGAGGGTCGGTCGCGCTATTCGATCAGCAGCCGGTCGCGGCGGCGATCCTCCGGTGCCTCGACCAGCGGATCGCGGCCGCCTCGCAGGATCGAGTTGCCCTCGAACAGGGTGCGCTGGTCGATGGGCGCGGGATCGAGCCAGTCGGCGGCCTGCATCTGGCCGCTCTTGCCGTAGACGGCGAGGGCGTTGTCATAGGTGACCTGGCGTACCACGGTCTCGGCAATCCCGGACTCGAGCGCCAGCCGAGCGGTCTTGGGCACGCCGAGACAGTCCGAAATCCCCCAGTCGCAGGCGCTGTCGACGATGATCCGGTCGCCGCCATACTGCTTGAGCAGCTCGACCATCCGCGCGTTGCCCATCTTGGTCGACGGGTAGATCGAGAAACCGGCCCAGTAGCCGCGATCCAGCGTCTCACGCACGGTTTCCTCGTTGTTGTGGTCGATGACGACCCACGAGGGATCGAGCCCCATCTCCTCGCAGACGTCCATCGAGCGCGAGGTGCCGCGTTTCTTGTCGCGGTGCGGCGTGTGCACCATCACCGGCAGTTCGAGCTGCCTGGCCAGTGCCAGTTGGGCGCGAAAGTACTTGTCCTCGAGTGGGGTCTGCTCGTCATAGCCGATTTCGCCGATGGCGACGACGCCCTCCTTGAGGGCGAACCGTGGCAGCCACTCCATTACACCCTCCGCCAGCGCCTCGTTGTTGGCTTCCTTGGAGTTGAGGCCGATGGTGCAGTAGTGGCGGATCCCGAACTGGCCGGCGCGGAAGCGCTCCCAACCCACCAGGGAGGAGAGGTAGTCGACGTAGGTCCCGACGAAGGTGCGAGGTTGTCCGACCCAGAAGGCGGGTTCGATCAGAGCCACGATGCCGGCGGCGGCCATGGCCTCGTAGTCGTCGGTGGTGCGAGACACCATGTGGGCGTGGGGATCGATGAACATCTCAGGCGGCCTCTTTCAGGGTGAGGTGGTTCCAGTCGAGACGGCCGTCCGCGACCAGTGCGGTGATATCCGGCACCGTCTTGAGCAGGTCCCGGGCGCGAGGGGTGTCGGCCGCCATCAGCGCCAGCACCGCCGCACTGCGCTGCTCCGGCACCCCTGCCAGCGCACGCTGCAGGGCAGCGTAGGCCGAGACGCGCTCGGCGAAAGGCCCGACGCAGCGCCACAGCTCCGGGCTCACCTCGCGCCCGGCGGCCCAGCGTTCCCGGGCGTAATCGAGCAGGATGGTGGCCAGCTCAGCGTTAACCCGCGTGTCCAGGCCGACGATGGGGGAAAGCCGGCTGCCGACGAACAGCGCCTTGAGCACCATGTGGTTCCAGCGATGCTCGTCGAAGTGGTCGCGGGGATAGGGGTTGCCATGAACGATGGATTCGAACACCGCACGCATGTTGGAGCGCAGCCCCTCGCCTACGGCGTCCGTTAGAGACTCGGGGCGGGGGTAGAGGGCCAGGCCCCGATAGAGCGTGATCAATTCGCGGGCATCGGCGGTCCGGACCAGATCCCGGAACGTATCCGAAAACGGGCGGTTGCTCTCGAAGGCGAGCAGGGCAGTAATACGGGCCGCTCCATCGAGACTCCAGCCCTCGGGGCGCCAGCCAGGATAGCTCTGGTTCGCCATCGCCAGGTCCTGTGGCGTCAGCGTCAGGTCCTGCTTGCCGAGGCGCCGCGGCACCAGGCCGAGAAACAGATGGAGATCCTTTTCGTTGCCGCTCTGGCCCAGCGACGTGTACTGCTCGACGAGCCAGCGAGCTTGATCCGGGGCCTGGCGACAGGTCCAGTCGCGCAGTAGCTTCAGCGGTGTAACGGGCATGTAAACATCCGGGCCAGTGGTTTCAGAAGCCACTTTATCGGGTCGCGAAAAGAATCCCCAGGCTCAATTAACTGACCGGTCGAGGGGCCAGGATCCAATGCTGAATCGCGCTGATCGGATGACTTTTCTGCTGCGATGATTCGCCGGCCTCTTCACTTTTCTGGTGATAATTTCTCAAAATCGGGCTTCGATCGTCGCGCCGATTGTCTCTCCTTATTCCAACTGATATGCAGTCTTTACAGATCGTTGCGATGGGATCGCGACGGCTAAAATTCATCCTCGAATCGGCAGGCCGGCGCCATGCACAACACCCTGGTAATTCTCGTGGTCGGGCTGACACCCCAACTGGTCGGTGACCATACGCCGGCCCTGAAACGGCTCGCCGAACGGGGCGGATTGCGGCCGTTGAACACCGTGACACCGGCGGTGACCTGCAGCGTTCAAGCGACGTTGCTGACCGGCTTGCCGCCAGGGCGGCACGGCGCCGTGGCCAACGGCTGGTACTTCCGGGATCTTGCCGAGGTCTGGTTCTGGCGCCAGTCCAACCGCCTGATGGCGGGCGAGAAGATCTGGGAAGCGGGGAGACGGAAGAATCCCGACTTTACCTGCGCCAAACTGTTCTGGTGGTACAACATGTATTCGAGCGCCGACTGGAGTGCCACGCCGCGGCCGATGTATCCCGCCGACGGCCGTAAATTACCCGATCATTACACCTATCCGTCGGATCTCCACGACGAACTCGACGCCAGGCTGGGCACCTTTCCGCTGTTCACCTTCTGGGGGCCAATGGCGGATATCTCGTCGAGTCGTTGGATCAGCGATGCGACGCGCCATGTCATGGAAACCCGCGATCCCACCCTGACCCTGACCTATCTGCCGCATCTGGACTACAACCTTCAGCGCCTGGGGCCGGATGTTGCCCATCCCGAGTTGCAGCGCGATCTCCAGGAGGTCGATGCGCTGTGTGGTGAACTGATCGACGCGGCCGAGCGGGAAGGGCGTCGGGTCATCGTGGTCTCCGAGTACGGGATCACGCCGGTTAGCGAGGCCGTCCATATCAATCGCGCGCTGCGTGAGGCCGGCTTGGTCGCGGTGCGTCGGGAACGGCAGCAGGAGCAGCTCGACGCCGGGGCGTCGCGAGCCTTCGCGGTGGCGGATCATCAGGTCGCCCATGTCTACGTTCGCGATCCGGAAGAGATTCCGAAGATCAGGGCGCTGCTGGAAGGGCTGGAGGGCGTGGAAGCGGTCTGGGGCGACCGCGAAAAGCGCGAGCAGGGGCTCGACCACCCCAACGCGGGAGAGCTGGTGGCGATCGCCCAACCGGATCGCTGGTTCAGCTACTACTACTGGCTGGATGATGCCCGAGCCCCGGACTATGCGCGCACCGTCGACATCCATCGCAAGCCGGGCTACGACCCGCTGGAGCTGTTCTTCGATCCCGCGCTGAAGTCGCCCAAGCTGGCGGCGGGATGGCGTCTCGCCAAGCGGCGGCTCGGCATGCGTCAACTGCTGGACGTCATCTCGCTCAAGGACACGGCGCTGGTCAAGGGCGCCCACGGGCGGCTGACCGACGATCCCTCCATGGGGCCGCTGGTGATCTCGTCGGAAGCTGGCCTGCTGCCCGCCGGGCCGGTCGAGGCGACGGACTTCAAGGCGCTGGTATTGGCTCACGTTTTCGAAGGCGACGATGAGGATATGGCGTACCGCCGGACCGCCGTCGATAACGCCAGCGCCTGACGTACGGCAAAAAAAGGCCGGGCCCGCATCACCATGATGTGGGTTCGGCCTGGTCCGTTTGGCGAAGATCGTCCTGCCACCGGCGGCGTCCGCCACCGGTTGGCGTGTGTCGATTCAGGTCCCGGACGTCACCCGTTGCAATGCCAGCGTCGCGGCGAAGGCCAGGGCACCCAGCAAGGCCATCCCGCTGGCGCCCATGGCCGCCATCAGCGTGGCGTCATAGAGCGAAATCGCGGCGATCAGGCCGACGACGGCACGCGGTACGTCCCCCGCAGCGCGGCGGGATAGCCACAGCAGGCAGCGCGCGCCCCAGACCAGATAGCCCAGCCACAGGATCAACGCCAGCAGCGACGGTTCGGGACCGGTCAGCATGGCGGCCAGCATCAGCGCGACCGGCACCGCCAGCACGGCCAACGGCCAGGCGGCGCCCAGCCGATCGTAGGCCTCCTGGCGGGCGGCGTAGGTCAGGCCGATGACGTGACAGGCCAGGCCGACGGCACCCCAGACCACCGCCGCATCGAGGGTGTCGGCAACCATCAGCGCGGCGGTCAGGTAGGTCAACAGTCGGCACGCACCCATCAACAGCGGGCTCCAGCCGATCCGCTTGTGCCACCAGTCGTAGCCCAGGATCGCGACGACCAGCGCCAGGCCGGTGATTCCGGCGGGCGGATGGCTCAGGAACAGCAGCCCGCTTCCCGACGCCAGCATCGCGGCGCCCAGCAGCGTGACGGTCAGGCGGTCGACGTCCCCCCGGGGGATGGGCCGATCGGCGCGTTCGCGGGCATCGATCTCGGCATCGCAGGCGTCGTTGAGGTACATGCCGCCGAGATAGAAAAGCGTCAATGCCAGCAGCGACGTCCAGAGCGCGGGGGTATGCCACAGCGCGGCACCACCGGACCCCGCCAGCACGCCGCCGGCCAGCACGTTGCCCCAGACCGTGGGGAGATTGGAAACGCGCCCCAGCTCCAGCCAGATCCGGGCGCTACGCTTCCTGGCCGGCCCCGCCGTGGTCACGCCAGCTGTCGTGCGACCCAGGTCAGCTCGCGGGATATGGCCGCTTCCACGCTCTCCGTGCGCAGAGTCTCCGGTAATACCTGCCATGTGTAGGTCTCCACTTCCAGGTGCTGCGAGATCGGTCGCTGGCGATGCAGGGCGAGGATGTCGGTAAGGAACGACTGGGTGGTCTCGAACGGCGCTATCGTGTCCGCGAAGATCGGCACGTGGAAGTGCACGCGCCACTCTTCGCCGTCGGCTCTGGCGTCGTCGGCCAGCGCCTCGGGCAGGTCCGCGTATCGCACCAGTCCGTCTGCGCTGGAGACCACGACCTGATGCAGATAGGTGCGCTCGCAGAACGGTGCCAGCGCGTCGCGCTTCGCCGCGTCGATCCGCGGAACGCGCAGTGCGGCGCTCAGCTGCAGCTTGTGGATCGGAATGGCTGCCGTGCGCAGGGCCTCGATGCTGGCGGCCGGATCCTCGAATTCCACCGCGGCGTGGCAGACGTCGTAGCAGACACCCAGATGCCGCGGCAGCACCAGTTTCGCTTCATCGCGGGTCAATCCGCAGAGTTCTCCCAGACGGTTGGCGGCCGCATCGGAATAGAGATGGTCGCGGAAGAACGCGACCGTTTCGGCGATGGTCTCCAGGAAGCAGTGGGGCTCGGGCTCCAGCGCGATGGCGATGGTGACCTGGGTCTTCTGGGCGAGCTTGACGCAGTGGGCCGCCGCCTTGAGCAGGTTTTCCGCCATCGCCGGCGCAGCCCCTTCGGCCAAAGGCTTGTAGGTGCCGGGTACGGTGCTCAGGCTCAGGGTGTCGCCGGCGGTGCCCAGTTCCGCCATCAGGTCGGCGAGCCAGCAGGTGTAGTCGAGCCGGGCGCGCTGCTTCCAGTCGGGTTGGTAGACGGCCTGCTTGACCGGGATGCCGTGGAAGGGACCGAACGGGAAGCCGTTCATGGTCACCACGCGATAGTTCTCCCGCGCGAGGATCTCCTTGAGTTCGGCCCGTGCGCCGGGGGCGCGGAGCTCCTCCAGCGCCTGGGCAGACAGGCGCAGACCCACGCCGAAGGTCGCCTCGGGGCAGACGGTTTCCCGCACTCGCTTGACCGGCCCGAGCAGCGCCTCGCGCACCGCTTCCCAGGTCTGAGTCGGGTGGATGTTGAGACAGTAGGTCAGTTGACCCAGATCATCAGGCAGCTGCATGGTGGTTTGCCTCTTCGCGCAGCCAGTCGATCGCGGCTGTCATGGTGGTTTCATCGATCTCGTGGAGGTCGTGTCCACGCCCCAACCCGGCCAGCAGCGTGATCGTCAGCTCGCCTCCGAGGTGCTGCTGAAACTCCCGGAGCCCCGCCATGATGGCAAGACGACCGTCGTCGCCGAGCTCCATCAATTGGGTGTGGAAGACCGGCAAGCCCAGGCGCTTCAACAGCCACACGACGCGCCACTCGGCGCCGGCGGGCAGCAGGCCTGTCAGCACGGAGTAGCGCGTGTCCAGGGCGATGCCAATGGCGACGGCCTCGCCGTGGCCGATGCCGTGGTGGGTCAGGGCCTCGAGCTTGTGGGCCGCCCAGTGGCCGTAATCCAGCGGCCGTGACGAACCCTGTTCGAACGGGTCGCCGCCACGGCCGATCTGGCGCATGTGCAGCTCGGCGCTGCGGCGGATCATCGCTTCCTCGGTGCGCGGGTCGAACTCGGCCAGCGAATCGGCGTTGGCTTCCAGCCAGTCGAAGAAGGCACCATCGCGGATCAGCGCCACCTTGATCGCTTCGGAGATACCGGCCAGCCGGTCGCGGCGCGAGAGCGTGCTCAGGAAGTCGAAGTCGTTGAGCACCGCCCAGGGCGGGGCGAAGGTGCCGATGAAGTTCTTGTAGCCCTTGAAGTTGACGGCATTCTTGACCCCGACGCCGCTGTCGTTCTGCGCCAGCACCGTGGTGGGTAGCCGGATCAGGCGGACGCCGCGATGGCCCATGGCGGCGGCGAGCCCCAGCGCATCCAGCACCGCGCCGCCGCCGATGACGATGACGTAGGCGTGACGATCGACACCGTGGCGCCGGATGCCCTCCAGCACGCCGTCGATCGTCTCCAGGTTGGCCTTCACGGACTCCCCGCCCGGCACGGTGATGGGCGCCGCCAGCAGGGTCATGCGGCTGGCGTGGGCGGCGAAGTAGGCATCGATACGCCGGTTCAGGTCCGGCCAGGTGGCGGCAACGCCGGCATCGACGTAGATCAGGCAGCGGTGGTTCTTGCGGGGTTCGCGGCGCGAGATGACATCGGCCAGCAGGGCGTTGTCGGGAGAGAAGATTTCCCGGGTGAAGGCCACGGGATAGTCGTAGGCGACGGAAAAGCGCTGCCAGTGAATGTCCGACGACGCTGGGTGCCGGTTGGCCTCGGGACGTTGCACGGGCTGCCGGGGCGGCGCGAGTGGCGACGAGTCGAGGGCGAAGTCGCCATCGATCGAGAACGATAAAGCGGGCCGGTTCATGAAGTTATCGCCTGCGTAAGGGGTCCGAAAACGAAAAAGCGGACCGCTTCATTAAGGGGCGATCGCGCTTGGCCTCTAGCCTTGGTTTCACGGGGTTAGCTTCGGGGCTGGACGGGGCGGGCGACAAGAATGGTTCTTTTGCTACGAAGTATGAGTGGCGTATCGGTTTTTCGGGTGTATCGAGGCTCATCAAACGGTAACAAAGGCGGTGATGGGTGGCATTGACCCTGTCCGCCGCCTCGGTTTCTTGTCTCGATGACTTGCGATCACCCTTTCAGCGGCGAGGGCGTGACATCGTCGGGAATCGGGCAGCGATAGGGCTCGCGTCGCGTGGCCCTGTCCAACTCCGCCCGCGCCTCGGCCAGGATGGCCGGATCCTGCATGAGCGCGACGGCGGTGCCGGCCATCACCTTGGCCGCCTGCAGCATGCCCTTGTGGCCCAGCGAGCTGTGCCCCTGGGCGACCACCTGCCAGGTGTGCAGCGGCGTGCCCAGGGCGAAGCAGTTGACGTAGCACTGGGCGGTCGGCACCACCCAACTGACGTCGCCGACATCGGTGGAGCCATACATCAGTTCGTCGCTGGCGCTGTAGGGGGCGATGTCGTCGACCAGAGCCTTGCCTTCGAGCCCGTCGACATACGCCTCTGCCGCCTCGCCGCCGGCGCTGAGGATATTGGCGTAGGTGGTACGCAGATCGTCGTCGCTGACCGTCGCCTTGATGCGTGCCCCGTAGGCTTGCTCCCCGGCGTCATGACGCGGCGGGCCGAATGCCTCGAATCGTGACTGCATCAGCCGTTCCAGGGTGCGATTGGGGCGGTAGCCGGAGCACGCCTTGTCGAACGTCATCTCGACCTGGGTCCCGGTCATCAGCGCCGCGCCCTCGGCGATCTTCTGGACACGCTCGAAGATCGCCCGGACGTCGCCCATGCGCCGGGCACGCATCAGGTAGAGCACCTCGGCATCGGCCTGGACGACGTTGGGGGAGGCGCCGCCGGTGCGGGTGATCGAGTAGTGCAGGCGTGCGTCCGGCACGATGTGCTCGCGCAGATAGTTGGCGCCGACGTTCATCAGCTCCACGGCGTCCAGCGCGCTGCGGCCGAGATGGGGCGAGTTGGCGGCGTGGGCGGAGGTGCCCGTGAAGCGGAAGTAGGCCTGGATATTGGCCAGCGTCGGCGTCGAGAAGATGGCGTTGAACGCCTGTGGATGCCAGGTGAGCGCGGCGTCGACATCGTCGAACACCCCCTCGCGCACCATGAAGGTCTTGCCGGAGCCCCCCTCTTCGCCGGGGCAGCCGTAGAAGCGCACGGTGCCGGAGAGCGCGTTGTCGGCCATATAGTCACGCACGCCGACGGCGCCGGCCAGCGCGGCGACGCCTAGCAGATTGTGGCCGCAGCCATGACCATTGCCGCCGGGGACCAGCGGCTCGGCTTCGCTCGCTTCACCGCGCTGGCTGAGTCCGGCCAGGGCGTCGTACTCGCCGAGCAGCGCAATGACCGGCTTGCCACTGCCGTAGCTGGCGACGAAGGCGGTCTCGATGCCGGCGATGCCGCGCTCGACCTGAAAACCTTCGGCTTCCAGCGCGTCGCTCAGCCTCGCCGCAGAGCGGGTCTCCTCGAAGCGGGTCTCGGCCAGTTCCCACACCTGATTGGCATGATCGATGAAGCGGTCGCGCTTGCTCTCGATCAGGGTGTCGAGCCGCCGGATCGTGGCGTCAGTCGCGTTCATATCCATGAAAAACGTTATCCTTGAAGCGTCTCGGAAGGTCGGCGGTGAAGGGCCGGATCGTCTGCCTGCAGGGCCAGATGGGCCAGGGTGTGGATGGCCAGCGGCAGTACGTCCTCGTCGAAATCGAAGCATTGATGATGGTGGCCGGCGGCGAGTTCGGTGCCGAACACCATGTAGGTGGCCAGCCCGCCGCGTTCCCGCACGCGCTGCATCATGGTGGTGGCGTCCTCGGAGCCGGAAGGGCGATTTTCGGTGGCGATCACGCTGTCGATGCCGGGCAGGCCGGCGATGTGCCCCTGAATGAACTCGACCAGCTCAGGGCTCGGTTCGCAGTTGCGCGCTTCGCCGGCGAGGCGGTACGCCATCTCGACGCCCTGCATCTGGGCCGCGCCGCGCAGCACGGCCAGCGCTCGGCGCTGCATCTCATCGTCGATCTCGCTGGTCTCGCCCCGGGTTTCGAGCTTGAGCGTGGCGGTGCCGGGCACCACGTTGCGGCCGCTGCCGGCGCTGAGCACGCCGACGTTGATGCGCGAGGCGCCGGCGCTGTGGCGCGGAATGGCATGCAGTCCGAGGGCGGCTTGGGCGGCGGCCAGCAGGGCGTTGCTGCCCGCTTCCGGATTGGCGCCGGCGTGGGCGGGTACGCCGGTGAAGGTGACATCGAGCTTGGTGGTGGCGAGATAGCCGTTGTGGCCGCAGACGACCGTTCCCTTGGGCACCCCGGTGCCGATATGGGTGGCGATGAAGATATCCACGTCATCGAGCACGCCGGCTTCGACCATCGATCTCGCGCCACGTACGCCCTCCTCCGCGGGCTGGAAGATCAGCTTGATGCGGCCGCTCAGATGCGGCATCAGCTCGACGAACAGACGCGCCAGGCCCAGCCCGATGGTGGTATGACCGTCATGGCCACAGGCATGCATCATGCCGGCGTTGCGGGAGGCGAATCCCTCCCGGCTGGGCCGGTGGTCGTTGTCACTGGACTCATCGAGATCGAGCGCATCGAGATCGACGCGATAGGCCAATGTCGGCCCCGGGCGGCCGGTATCCCATTCCGCCACCACGCCGGTGTAGCCGCCGGCGAGGGCCGGCAGCCAGCGTTCGACGGCGCCCTGGTCGCGGGCGCGCTCGAGCGCCTGAACCAGCACTTCGGGCTCGGGCACGCCCATGCGGCTATCGGCGTCGATTACGTCGCGGCCGAGGCTGACCCGATAGCCGAGCCGATCCAGCTCTTCGGCAACGATCGAGGCGGTGCGGAACTCGACCCAGCCGGACTCGGCATGGCGATGGAAATCCCGTCGCCACTGGGTCAACTGCGGAATCAGCGCGTCGATCGCTGGGGCCAGTTCTGGTTCGGTAACGGTACTCATGGTGACGTTCTCCGCGTATTGGATGTCTTGATGCGCTTGCCCACAGTCGTGTCCTGTCGCCTCAAGAGGGCAGATAGGTGGTGATGCCCGGGCCATAGGGAAGCCCCAGCAGGTAGAACGCCGTCAGCAACAGGATCCAGATCCCCAGAAATGCCAGGGTGTAGGGCAGCATCAGCGACATCAGCGTGCCGAGGCCGGCGTTCTTGTCGTATTTCCGGATGAAGGTGAGCACCACGATCATGTAGGGATTGAGCGGCGAGATGATGTTGGTCGATGAGTCGGCGATGCGATAGGCGACCTGGACGAAGGCGGGGTGATAGCCGAGCTGCATGAACATCGGCACGAACACCGGGGCTTCGAGTGCCCACTTCGCCGAGCCGCTGAAGATCAGCAGGTTCATGCAGGCGGTGAAGACGATGTAGCAGAGGATGACCGGGAACCCGGTGAAGTCCATGGCGGTCAGCAGGTCGGCACCGTTGACCGCGATCCAGGTGCCGATGTGGGTCCAGTTGAACCAGGCGATGAACTGCGAGGCGGCGAAGATCAGCACGATGTAGCTGCCCAGGTCGCGCATCGCCTCGGCCATGTTCTCGGACACGTCGCGCGAGCGCTTGATGCGACCCACGGTGATGCCCCAGGTCACGCTGACCGTGATGAAGAAGAACAGGATGATCGGAATGATGCCGCTCAGGAACGGCGACGGAATCAGCTCGCCATCGGGGCCGCGCAGCGGCGAGTTCGGCCAGAACAGCAGCGTGGCGATGGCAGCGACGTAGATCAGCGCGGCAATGCCGGCGTTGCGAAGACCGCGGCGGGCATTTGCCGGCTCGCTGCTTTCGACCTGCTCGACGTCGCCCTGATAGGTGCCGAGGCGCGGTTCGATGACGCGCTCGGTGACGACGGCGGCCACGATGGTGAGCACGAACACGGAGACGCAGTTGAAGTACCAGTTGTCCACCGGTGTCACCATCATGTCGGGGCTGACGATGCGCGCCGCCTCGGTGGAAATGCCCGACAGCAGCGCATCGGTCCCGACGATCAGCAGGTTGGCGGTGAAGCCCGCGCCGGCGCTGGCGAATCCCAGCGCCAGGCCGGCGATCGGATGGCGGCCAAGGGAGTGGTAGACCATCGCCGCCAGCGGCGGCAGCAGGATCAGCGAGGCGTCGGAGGCGACGTTCATCATGATCCCGGTAAACGCCACGGTGTAAGTCACCAGCCGTTTGGGTGCCGAAAGAATGGTATGGCGCACCAGGGTCTCCAGCAGCCCCAGCTTTTCGGCCAGGCCGATACCCAGCATCATCGACAACACCAGCCCGAGCGGCGCGAAGCCGGTAAAGTTATCGAGCATCGAGTCGAGAATGAACTGGATACCCTCGGCGGAGACCAGGCTGCGAATCGCCTCTACCTCGCCGCTGCCGGGATGTTCGACAGTGGCGCCGGCGAGGGCGAACAGCACCGATGCCACCAGCACGGCGGCAGCCAGCATGACGAAGATCATGAAGGGGTCGGGAAGCCGGTTGCCGAAACGCTCGATGGCGTTCAGCAGCCGGATCGACAGCCGCGGGCGAGCGGCGTCACGGGACGCGGTCGCTTCCATGGGGAACTCCTGAGTCGATTGTTGTAGATCGGATGAGCCGATCGAATGTTATATCGCGCTATTGCCGCGCTCGGAGCCGACGATCGATTGTGTTGTGGCGTCTGGACCTCGAGCATGTCGTCGTCATCGTCTTCAGAACGTCAGACTGACGATCTGGATCCTGAAACCCGGGGCTGAAGTCGGGAGTCTGGTGGCGTCGACTCGTCAACAGTAGAGCCGGCTCGGGATCCGCAAAAGATGTCGATTACTTTTTGGTGATAACCTGCGGTGATCGCGCAGTGGGAGTCGCCGTATGCAGTATCCGATCAAGCTCCACCAGATTCGGGCCTTCGTCGAAGTATCCCGCCGCGGCAGCATTCGGGCGGCGGCGCGTGAGCTGGGGCTTTCCCAGCCGGGCCTGACCAAGGCCATCCGGGAGCTGGAGGAGGGGCTGGGGGCCGCGCTGCTGGTGCGCACTTCCCAGGGCGTGACGCTGACCGACTCCGGGCGGGCCTTCGATCAGCACGCGCATCTGATCATCGAGGAACTGCGCCGGGCGCGGGAGAACGTCGAGCAGTTGAACGGGGTGCTGCGCGGGCAGATCGTGATGGGGGCTTCGGCCACGGTGGCGCGTACGCTGCTGCCTCAGGTGGTCGGGCGCTTCCGGCAAGAACTGCCCAACGTCAGGTTGCGGGTGCTCGAGGGGCAACTCTCATCGATGGTGGCGGGGCTGCGCGACGGTGAACTGGACTTCTCGATCAACACGCTCTCCAGCGGCGTGCTCGACAGCGATCTCGAGGCGCTGCCGCTGTTCTCGACGCCCTTCGTCGTGGTTCTGAGACGGGATCACCCCCAAGCGGGCGCGCGCCGACTAAAGGAGCTGATCGACTGCGACTGGGTGCTGCCGACGGCGCGCAGCGGTTACTACGCCGATCTTGCCGACACCCTGGAACGTCACGGTTTCTCGCGCGATCAGGTGAGCGTGGTGTGCGACTCCTTCACCACTTCGCTCAATCTGATCCAGCACAGCGATATGGTCGGAGTCTTCGCCGCGCAGATGACCGCACAGCACGGCATGGGCGAACTGAGGGAACTGACCCTGGACGATCCACTACCGCTGGCGACCTTTCACATGATCAAGCGCCGCGGCGTGCCGCTGACGCCGGTGGCATCGCGGCTGGCCAAGCTGTTCGAGTACGAGAGCCGGGGAGCGGAGTGACGCATGCCGGCTTCCAGCGGGTCACGCCGACTTGCCCGCGGGTTCGGGGCGTGACGGGCCCACCGGTTCCTCCTCGACGCCGTCGAGTCGATCGGCGTGCCTCAGCACCGGGAAGCGCCACATCCACAGCCCGACGATCGCCAGCGTGCCGACGGAGCCAATGACCGCCGCCGGTACGGTGCCGAACCACGACGCCGTGACGCCGGATTCGAACTCGCCGAGTTCGTTGGAGGCACCGATGAACAGCATGTTGACGGCGTTGACCCGACCGCGCATCTCGTCCGGTGTCGCGAGCTGCAACAGCGTCAGGCGCACGTAGACGCTGATCATGTCGGCGGCACCGGCGATCAGCAGGGCGCCGAACGACAGCCAGAACCAGTGGGAGAGGGCGAAGACCAGGTTGGCGATGCCGAATACCGCCACCGCGGCAAACATGATCAGCCCGGCGTGGCGCTTGATCGCCCGCACGCCCAGATAGAGCCCCATCAGAAACGCGCCGACAGCGATGGCGCTGCGCAGGGCGCCGAGACCCTCCGGGCCGACGTGCAGGATTTCATGGGCGTAGACCGGCAGCAGCGCGACGATTCCCCCGAACAGCACGGCGAACAGGTCCAGCGAGATGACCCCGAGAATCACCGGTTTGTTGCGGATGTAGTGGATCCCGGCGGTAAACCGCTGCCAGGCGCTATCGTCGGTCTGGATCCGTTCGAAGGCATAGCGCACCGGCACGCCGGCCAGCGCCAGTTGGGCCACCAGGAAGCAGCCCAGGTTGACGCTGTAGGTCAGCGTCGGGCCGAAGGCGTAAAGCAGACCGCCGAGCATGGGGCCGCCGATGACGCCGATCTTCATGATCGACGAGTTGACGGCGATCGCCTTGCCCAACTGATCGCGCGGCACGATCTGCGGCAGCAGGCTCTGCAGCGTGGGCCCGGTGAAGGCGCGGGCGGCGCCGAACAGCACCAGTACCGCATAGAACGGCACCGGCGAATCGGGCTGCTCCAGCGACAGCAGGATCAGCAGCACGCTGCAGAGCGCCTGGGCGGCCCAGCTGAGTTGCAGGATTCGCTTGCGATCGAAGCGGTCGACCACGTCGCCGGCCGGCAACAGCAGCAGGACCATGGGCAGGAACTGCGCCAGGCCGACATAGCCCAGCGTCAATGGGTCGTGGGTGATGTCGTAGACCTGCCATGCCACCACGATCGCCTGGATCTGCATGGCGAAGACCGCGCAGAGACGCGAGGCGAGAAAGGGGACGAAACCGGGCTGACGATAAACGGGACTGTCGTGAGGATCTTGGGTGGCTGCGGGCATGGTGTCCTGGGCGTGAGGCAGGGAAGCGGGGCGCGAATTAGCACGCTAATGGCTATAACCGTCCCCAGCATACGCCTTCAGGCGGTAAAAAGCCGCTGACGGCCCACTGCCTCATCGCGATGGCGCGACTTCAATGCCGGATGGTGTGGTCAAACGGGGGTTTTGGATAACGCCAGGTAATGGCGAGACGGGCATTGCCCCAAAGCGGCGCAATAGCTCCTTTTCAGGCGCTTTTTCGACTTCTTTTGGCGCAGGGCCGGGCGTATAGTGCGCTCGCTTCGACCTCACGTGTCTGGTCTTCCTCCGAGCAGTCGGGTCTTGTTCCGAGGCAAAGTCGTCATGACGGCGTGAGTGTCTAATCTTAACCGACTCCATTCGAGTGAATCCGTCGGCCGCCGTGCCCGCTGCAGGCATCGCCGACGTCGTTCGACGTGCAATTTCGAGGTTCGTGGCCTTATGTCCCGGCAGTTGCTCTCCATGGCGCTGGCACCGCTACTCGGGCTTTTCATCCTGGGTATCGGCAACGGTTTTCTGGCGTCGCTCATCACCCTGCGCCTGGACGCGGCCGGGGAGTCGGTCACCACCATCGGCTGGGTCTCGGCCGCCTACTACATCGGGCTGGCGATCGGGGCGCTGTTCAACGATCGGCTGTTGCTGCGGATCGGCCACATTCGTGCCTACGCCTGCTTCGCGTCGCTGGTGGCGGTGACCGTGCTGCTGCAGGGGCTGTGGCTCAATGCCCCGCTGTGGTTCACGCTGCGCCTGATTGGCGGGTGGGCGACACTGGGCGTCTATCTGGTCATCGAGAGCTGGTTGCTGACCGCAGCCGACACCCGCGTTCGCGGCCGGCTGCTGGCGCTCTACATGATCGCGCTATACGGCGCCGGGGTCATCGGGCAGTTGCTGCTGGGCGTGGCGGACCGCGCCGGTGCCAGCCAGCCGTTCATGGTCATCGCCATGCTGGCCTCGCTGTCGGTATTGCCGCTGGGCATGATCCCTCGCGTCTCGCCACTCATCGAGCACGCCGAACCGCTGTCGCCCTGGCGGCTGATCACGGTGACGCCGACCGGGGTGATGGGCTGCTTCGGTTCGGGGCTGGCGGTGTCGGCCATCTACAGCCTGCTGCCGCTCTATCTGCAGCGCAGCGGCTTCGAGGTGCAGCAGATCGGCGAGATGATGGCGGTGGTGATTCTCGGCGGCATGCTGCTGCAATACCCCATCGGACGCTGGTCGGACCGGCACGACCGGCAGATCGTGCTGATTCTGATCGGTGTGGTGCTGGCGGTGCTGTGTGTTGGCGTAATGCTGCTGCCGGACCTGCCCGGATTGCTCGCGGCGATGCTGTTCCTGGTGGGCGGCGGAGTGTTCGCGATCTACCCGGTGGCGGTGAGCCACGCGGCCGACCGCGCCCCGGCTGGCGCCCTGGTGCGAATGAGCCAGGGGCTGCTGCTGATCAACGCCCTGGGCGCCACTCTCAGCCCGCCACTGATCACGCCGCTGATGATCCATGTCGGCGATGTCGGGCTGTTCGTGGCGCTGGCCGGGCTGGGCGTGGCGCTGGTGGCCTTCTTCGTGTGGCGACGGAGCCGGCGCCCGGCACCGGTTCCGGTGGCACCGTTCACCTCGAATCCCCAGCAGTCGGTGGTGGGGGCCGAACTCAGCGTGACCGACGAACTGGTGCAGGGGGCGATCGAGCACGAGCATCAGGAGGATCTGTCCCAGGTGGTGCCGGATGTGGAGACGGCGCTTCCCGTCGACAGCGAGCAAGAGTCCGGCTCCCCGGCGCGAGAAGGCGTCGCCGGCCGCGGGGTCCCGGCGTCCGACTGACGCCGTGCGATTCGAAGCGGATGCCGGCGGATGCGGGTCGACTGGCGACAGCCTAGCGCGCCGGGTCGACCACCCCGCCCAGCGAAGCGTTGCGGCGAAACCAGCCGGCGATACTGACCCGGGGCTGTCGGGTCGGGAGGACTTCATGGGGGATCCGGTCGGATAGAAAACAGGCGAAAGTGCCCGCTTGCGGTTGAATGCGGGCCACTTCGCGATCGCTGTCCTGCTCATCGTAGAGCACCATCTCGCCGCCGCCGTCCGCTGGCCACGCCGGATTGAGGTACGACACCGTGGAGATGACGCGGTTGGCCCGGCCCCGGAAGCTGTCGTAATGCTTGCGATAGAACGCGCCCGGCGGATAGAGGGCGAAATGGGCCTCGAACTCGAACAGTCCGGCGTAAAGGGCGACGTTGATCTGTTGCTGGAGTTCGCTCATCAGCGTCAGGTAGCGACGCTGGGCCAGGCTTTCCCGATCCAGCCAGTGGATCGCGTCTCCACGAATGTCGCGCCGCAGCGTGCGCTCGTCGCCGCGGCCGATGGCCGCCTCCTGCAGTGCCTGCCGCTGGTGCAGTCGCTCCAGGTCATCCCGCAGGCCCTGGCACAGGCCTGGGTCGAGAAACCGCTCACCGACATACCAGCCGCGCTCCACCAGGCCGTCGATCAACGTGGCCAGTTGGGCGCTGTCCCAAAAGGCGTGGTGGGCATCGTTGGGTGTCATGAAGGACTCACTTGAGAACCTTGCCAGATTGGCCGGAGCGCGCCGCAGTCTGGCGCCGGCGCTGGGGGTGATAGCGCAATTCGCCCTGGGCGGGCTTGCGGTCCAGGGCGATATCGCATTCGAAGCCGACCGCCAGCAGCTCGACCAGCATCATGGCGGACAGCCCCCAGATCGTGCGGCCTTCGAAGGGGTAGCTGGGAACGTACCAGGGCTGATCGTCGACCGGAATCACATCGGTGTGGCTGCGACAGTCATCGACGAAGTGGCGTAGCGGCACCTCGAAGATCGCCTCGATCTCACCCGGCTCCGCCACCAGCGACAGATCCGGCGCGATCACGCCGACGAAGGGTGTCACGCGGAGGCCGTAGAGCGAGATGACGTCGCTGAGTCGGCCGATGACCTCGACCCGCTCCGGCGCCAGCGCGATCTCCTCCTGGGTTTCCCGCAGTGCAGTGGCGAGAAGGTCGCTATCCTCGGGTTCCCGTTTGCCCCCCGGAAAGGCGACCTGGCCGGCATGCTGGGAGAGGTGGGCGGTGCGCTGGGTGAACAGCAGCGTGGGCTCGGTTCGGGCGACGATGGGCAGCAGCACCGCTGCCTGGGGATAGGCACTGCTCGAGCGACTTGGGCGATGTGCTTGCAGGCGCTCGCGGAGTTTCTCTAACATGCGCTTTCGACTCCCTGTTTGGCAGGCGCGCCGGTCGGCGCTGTCTGGCGTTCCCGCGAGGCTCCGTCGTCCGGGGATCTACCCGCTCGAGGACCTCCGAATTCGAGGCGCTATGAACTACTGTAGCCACTGCGGTCACACCGTGCGTTTTGCGATTCCCGATGGCGACGATCGCCCGCGATTCCTTTGCGATGCCTGCGGCACCGTCCATTACCAGAATCCGCGCATCGTGGCCGGCACGCTGCCGGTAGCCGGTGAGCGCATCCTGCTGTGCCGCCGGGCCATCTCGCCGCGCAAGGGCTTCTGGACGCTGCCGGCGGGGTTCATGGAAAACGCCGAAACCGTGGAACAGGCGGCGCTGCGTGAAACCCGCGAGGAGGCCTGCGCCGTCGTCGCCGAGCCGACACTTTATACGCTGATCAGCCTGCCGCACATCAATCAGGTCTACATGATCTTTCTGGGTGACCTCGATGGCGGTTTCGCGGCCGGACCGGAGAGTCTCGAAGTCGAGCTGTTCGAGGAGACGCAGATTCCCTGGGACGAACTCGCTTTCCCGACCATCGAGCGCACGCTGCGGCACTTCTTCGACGATCGGCGGCGGGGTACCTTCGAGCTGCATCTCAGCCAGATCGGCCAGGAAGAGCGTGAGCGTTACTTCGGCTCCGCCTAGCGCCCGCGCTCAGGCCTCGGGCAGCGAGGCCAGGGAGCTCAGCGGCCAGACGTCGTAGGCGGGCTCCTCGTAAGGATGCGCGTCGACCAGAGCGACGATCGCCGCGCGGATTCGATGATCCTCGCAGACCAGTTCGACCCGATACTCCTCGACCTTCTCCAGCGCGCCCGTCTTCCCGATGTGGGGCGTGGCGCCCGCCAGTGGACGAAACTGTCCCTCCCCCCGGACCTGGAAGCAGCACGCTTCGTAAGCGCCGATTCTCCCGGCGCCGCTGGCGAACACCGCCGACTTGACGCTTTCCAGGTGGGATTCGGGGACGAAGAACGCCAGCTTGTACATGAGGATTGTCCGGTCCGGTTGCTGTCGTGACGGTGGGCCGCGTGCGGCGATGATGGCATAATGCCCTGCGCTCCGACAGTGGTCAGACGCGCCCCCTGGTCTCCGGGGGCTGCAGCCTGTTCGGAACGCACCGTCCGAAATGAATCGTGCCGATCGGAAACCTTGGCGATGTGGAAATGGGTCATTGTGGTATTGGTTGTCATGCTGGGGCTGATGCAGTACCGGCTGTGGTTCGGCGAGGGCGGCATTCGGGAGTTCAATGATATCCAGGCTCGCGCCGATACGCTGGAAGGGACGACCGATACGCTCAAGGCGCGCAACGACCGCCTTGCCGCCGAAGTCGTCGACCTCAAGGACGGTCTCGATGCCATCGAGGAGCGCGCCCGCAGCGACATCGGCATGGTTCGTCAGGACGAGCAATTCTTCTGGGTGCCCGGCGTCGACAGTCCCGGCAACGGCCCCGCCGCCAGCACGGGGGTGGTGCAGCCATGACGCTCTGGTTGATCGTGCCGGCCGCCGGCCGCGGCCAGCGCATGCAGGCCGACCGCCCCAAGCAGTACCTCACGTTGCAGGGGAAGAGCGTGCTGGCGCGAACGCTCGAGCGCCTGCACCAGGCCTTTCCCGACGCCGTGCTGCGCCTCTGCCTGGATCCCGACGACGAGTACTTCGACGCCGAAGAGGTTCCGTTCGACCGCTGGCTGCGTGTCGCTGGCGGCGATGAACGCGCCGATACGGTGGGGCGTGCGCTGACCACCCTGGCCGAGGAAGCCGCGGACGACGACTGGGTAATGGTGCACGATGCGGCGCGACCCTGCGTGCGGATCGAGGATCTGCGTGCCTTGCAGGGGGCTCTCGACGACGAGGCGATCGGGGCGCTGCTGGCGACCCCGGCGGCCGATACCATGAAACGCGCCGATGCGGGGGGGCGTATCAGCCACACCGAGCCTCGTGATGGCCTGTGGCATGCGTTGACGCCACAGGTGTTTCGTTTCGACCTGCTGCGCCAGGCGCTCGACGCCGCCCGGGCGACCGGCGTGAAGGTGACCGACGAAGCCTCCGCGATCGAGGCCATGGGCCTGGCGCCACGGCTCGTTGCCGGCAGCCGCGACAATCTCAAGATTACGCATCCCGAGGATCTGGCCATGGCCGCGCGGATTCTTGCGCTGCAGGCCGAGACCGCGGTGGATGCGCTCGACCAGGGAGTCGGAGCATGAGTGTCAGAATCGGTCACGGTTTCGACGTACACCGTTTTGGCGACGGCGATCATCTGATGATCGGCGGCGTTCGCTTGCCGTTCGATCACGGCTTCGTCGCCCATTCCGATGGAGACGTGCTGCTGCACGCGATCAGCGATGCGCTGCTGGGCGCCTGCGCGCTGGGCGACATCGGGCGCCACTTCCCGGATACCGACCCGGCCTGGAAAGGCGCCGACAGCCGCGCACTGCTGCGTCACGTCGTCGGATTGGTGGGCGAGGCCGGCTATCGAATCGGCAATCTCGACGCCACGGTGATGGCTCAGGCACCGCGAATGGCCGAGTGGATCCCGCGTATGTGCGAAACGATCGCCGCCGATGTGGATGTCGAGCTGGGCGCCGTCAACGTCAAGGCGACGACCACCGAACGTCTCGGCTTCACCGGGCGCGGTGAAGGCATCGCGGCGGAAGCGGTGGTGCTGCTGGTCGCGGACGCCAAATGAGCGATCCCGCGCCGTCATTGGTGTCCTGGCCGCCAAGCTGGCACTACCTGGCGGGAGCACCCGCGGCGGCTGGCGACTACCGCCGGCGTCCCGAGGATTTCCAGGTCGAGGAGGTTCTCGACTTCGTCCCGGAGGGGCAGGGCGAGCATCTGTGGCTGTGGTTGGAAAAACGCGGCATGACGACCCCGGACCTGGCTCGGCTGCTCGCCCGGGCCGTCGATATTCCGGTCCGGGACGTCGGGTTCAGCGGCCTCAAGGATCGCGACGCGGTGACGCGGCAGTGGTTCTCGCTGGCGCTACCGGGACGCGAGGCGCCACCGGGTTGGGAGGCGGGGCTCGTCGAGCGAGGCGTCACCTGTCTCCAGGCGGTCCGGCACCCGCGTAAGCTGAAGCGCGGCGTGCACCGGGCCAACCGCTTCCGGCTGAAGATCGGCGGAGAGGCCATGGTGTCGCCGGCCACTCGCGAGCGCTGGGATCGTCTGGTGCAGCTAGGGGTACCCAACTATTTCGGCCCCCAGCGCTTCGGCCCCGAGGGACGTAATCTGCATCGCGCCCGGCAACTGCTGGCCCGGGGCTGGCGCAAGCGGCAGGATCCGCACGGGCTACTGCTTTCCACGGCCCGGAGCTATCTTTTCAACAGCGTACTGTCGGCGCGTGTCGCCGATGGTACTTGGTGCGTGCCGCAGCCCGGCGACGTTCTCAACCTGGAAGGGACCGCGAGCCGCTTCGCTGCGACGGAGATCGACGACTCGCTGCTCGCGAGGGCGGAAGCCGGCGACCTGCACCCGACAGGTCCTCTCTGGGGGCGAGGGCGGCTGGAGAGCTCGGGCGAGGTGGGCGAGCGGGAAACCCGCATCGCCGCTGGCTGCCCCGACCTGGCCGACGGGCTGGTGCAGGCGGGAGCGAGCCATGAGCGGCGACCGCTGCGGCTGCGGCTCAAGGAGCCCGAGTGGCAGATGGAAGGCGACGCCGCCTGGCTCTCTTTTTCGCTGCCACGAGGCGCCTTCGCCACGTCGGTGCTCAGAGAGCTGTTCCGGCATCCGACCCTGGTCTGACCCCGCCGGCCAGACGCTCGAGGAGGAAGGAGAAGAGATGCGCAGACTATTGCTATCCAACGACGATGGCGTGCACGCCCCGGGACTGAGGGCGCTCGCGCTGGCACTGGAGGGGCACTCGCGACTGAGGGTCGTGGCGCCCGATCGTGACATGAGCGGTGCCAGCAATTCGCTGACGCTGACACGGCCGCTGGCGTTGACCCCCATGGACTCCGGGTTCTATAGCGTCGACGGTACGCCCGCGGACTGCGTCTATCTCGGCGTCAACGGCGTGTGGGAAGAGAAGCCCGACCTGGTGATCTCCGGGATCAACCACGGCGGCAACCTGGGCGACGACGTGCTCTACTCCGGTACCGTTGCTGCGGCCATGGAGGGGCGCAACCTGGGGATGGCCGCGATCGCGATCTCGCTCTGCGGGCAGCGCCATTTCGAGACCGCCGGGCGCGTGGCGGCCAGCCTCGTCGGCGCGGCGGAGAATCTCTCGCTGCCGCCGCGCAGCCTGCTCAACGTCAACGTGCCGGATCTGCCGTGGAGCGAGATCCGGGGTTTCCGCGTGACTCGGCTGGGGTACCGTGGCCCGGCCTCCCAGCCGATTCACGTCAAGGATCCACGCGGGCGCGATCGCTACTGGATTGCCGCGGTGTCCGAAAACGCCGACGATGGCCCGGATACCGACTTCGCGGCGATCGAGGCGGGCTTCGTCTCGATCACGCCGCTGCAAACCGATTTGACCCGTCACGAGACGCTGAACGATGTACAGGGCTGGCTTGATGGATTGTCACACGCCTGAGGAACTCAGTGGTGTCGGCATGACATCGCAACGAACTCGCAATCGCATGGTCGAACGTCTGTCGACCGGCGGGATCCGCCACGCGGGGGTGCTGGAGGTGATGGCAGCGGAGCCACGCCACCTGTTCCTCGACGAGGCGCTGGCGCACCGTGCCTACGAGGATACGTCGTTGCCGTTGGGGCTGGGGCAGACGCTGTCCCAGCCCTGGATCGTCGCCCGGATGAGTGAGCTGGTGGCGCTGGCCGAACCGCAGCGAGTGCTGGAGATCGGTACGGGTTCCGGTTACCAGACCTTGATTCTGTCGCGCCTGGTCAAGAGCGTCTGGAGCGTCGAACGTATCGCCGCGTTGCAGTCCCGCGCCCGCCAGCGGCTGACGCGGCTGGGCGCGCACAACGTCAACCTGCGCCATGCCGATGGCGGCATGGGTTGGCCGCAGGCGGCGCCGTTCGACGTCATCCTGCTGACGGCCTGCGCCAGCGAGCTGCCGCAGGCGTTGCTGTCCCAGCTGCGCGACGGTGGCGTTCTCATCGCGCCGCTGGCGGATTCGGATGGGCGGCAGTGGTTGACCCGAGTACGTCGGCGCGGGCTGGCGTTCGATCATCAGCGTCTGGAAGAGGTGCGTTTCGTGCCATTGCTTGAGGGAGTCATTCGTTGAAGCGCATCGCAAAAACCGTATTGAAAGGGATGGGAATGGGAGCGGCGGATGCCGTCCCGGGTGTCTCGGGGGGAACCATCGCCCTGATCGTGGGTATCTACGAGGAGCTGATCGAGACCATCAGACGCTTCGGTCCGGGAGCCTTCGGCGTCTGGCGCCAGCAGGGTCTTGCCGGCCTGTTCACCTATCTCAATCTGCGCTTTCTGGTTCCACTGGTGCTGGGCATCGGTGCCAGCCTGGTCACGATCGCGCATCTGGTGACGTGGCTGATGGCGCATCACCAGCTGCTGCTCAACGCCTTCTTCTTCGGGCTGGTGCTGGCGTCGGCCTGGGTGGTGATGCGTCAGGTCGGCAGTTGGCGCTGGCGTTATCTGCTTCCGGTGCTGCTGGGGTTGCTGCTGGCCGCCTTCCTGCCGCGCCTGCTGCCCGACATGAGCCAGGCCGGCGATGCGACGCTGTTCGTGGCCGGCGCGATCGCCATCAGCGCCATGCTGCTGCCCGGCGTATCGGGTAGCTTCCTGCTGCTGGTGATGGGGCTCTACGGTACCGTGATGAACGGCATCAAGAGTTTCGACCTCGGGCTCATCTCGATCTTCGGCGCCGGCTGCCTGCTCGGGTTGTTCACGTTCTCCCGTCTGTTGTCCTGGTTGTTGCGTCACCACCACGCCATGACGTTGATGACGATCGTCGGCTTCATCCTGGGTTCGCTGCCGCAATTGTGGCCCTGGCGGCAGATAGCCAGCTATCGCCTGGCGGCCGACGGGCAGCAGGTGGCCTTGGCCTACCATTATCTGCTGCCGTCGGACTACGTCGCCGTCACGGGGCAGTCCTCCCAGTGGGGGGTGGCGGCGGCGTTGATCATCCTCGGCGTCGTAGTGGTAATGTGCCTGGGAGAGCGCAAAGAGGTCACGGCCTGACGCGTGTCGCCAGCACCCTCGGGCTTTTCGTTTCGTAAAAGGACTCTATCTCATGAGTAAGCGTCGCACCGCACTGCTACTGGGGCTTCTCCCGCTCGTCGCCGCCGGCTTGAGTGCCTGTACCACCTCGAGCGGACGACCGCAGGTGCAGGACCTTTCCGTCAGTCGCAACAGCGAGACGCCTTCGACCTACACGGTGAAGAGCGGCGATACCATCTACGGGATCGCCTGGCAGAATCGTGTCGACTTCCGCGACCTGGCCCAGCTCAACGGCATTTCACCACCCTACCGTCTGGAACCGGGACAGCAGCTGAGGTTGCAGTCCGGAGCGAGTGTCGGCGGCGGACAAGCCATCGCCAGCAGCGGCTCCGGCAGTGGCGGGGTAACGGCGACTGGGCTCGGCGGTGGAAGCGGCGGCGGGGCCCAGAGCGCCGGTGGCGACGATAATCCCTCCTGGCTGCTGCCGTCTGACGCTGGTGGCGCCGGTGCCGGTAACGGGAAGGCCGCGGGACAGGGTAGCGGACAGGCGGCGGGCGGCAGTGGCTCGTCTCCCGGGCCGGTCTACGCCCAGAATGGCGCCGCCGATGGCGCCCGCAACGCCAATCCCCCCGCAAACGCCGCCCAGGGTGGCTCATCGGGTAACACGGCAGCGCGCAGCACCAATGCCGACGCTCGCCAGCCGGCCGGCGCCGCGGAAGACGTCGCTTCCGCCTCTTCCGGGACCGCTGACACAGGCTCGTCATCTTCTTCTGCTTCCATCAATGCCGGGAGCACGAAAACGGCGACCGGTGCGGATGCCGGTACCGAGGTCGCCGGCGAACCCAGCGGTGCGCCGGACCGTTCCAGCCGGACCTACAAGCCGGTCGAGAACGTGCCGTGGCAGTGGCCGGCAAGCGGGCAACTGGTGGGCAAGTTCGATGACGATTCGAACATAACCCCCGGCATTGATATTGCGGGGCAAAAGGGGCAACCTGTCAAAGCAGCCGGACCAGGGATCGTGGTGTATGCCGGCGATGGCGTGCGGGGATATGGCAACCTCATCATTCTCAAGCACAATGATCGCTTCTTGAGCGCTTACGCACACAACGACTCGTTGAAGGTCAAGGAAAACGATGTCGTTGAGGCCGGAGAGACGATAGCTACCATGGGGCAGACGGATGCTGACCAGGTCGAGCTACATTTCGAGGTTCGCGTGAACGGACAACCTCAGGACCCACTACAATACCTGCCCGCGCGCTGATCCTGCATCGGCGCTCCAGACAGTCGTGCGGAAACCCGGCTTACTCTGCCCGTTTCCGTCCGCAGCCTGGGCTGCTGCCAAGAGGCCGCCCCGAAACCGCTACCGATAGACGCATCCGAACCGCCCTGCTCGACGTAGTCCTGACAACTGGATGTCGTCGAGCAGCCGGCTCGGGAAAGGGAGTCTCCGACGGCGGGTGTGGCCGCTTGGCCAGGGATGTTTACAAGACTGCAAGGAATAAGCGGTCGCCATGGCACGGTGCCGTCATGGCGAGGTACTCAGGAAGCCAAGATTGGGGGTAGTGGACATGAGCATGCTTGAACGGGAAATTCAGGATGTTGAGCTCGACGGTGTCGATACCACGGAGGTCGATAGCGATAACACGGGTCGCAAGGATGATGAAGACGCTTTCGAAAAGGCGTTGAACCGTGAAGAGAACTCCTACCACCATAGCCTCGACGCGACGCAGATCTATCTCAACGAGATCGGTTTCTCGCCGCTACTGACTCCCCAGGAAGAAGTGCATTACGGCCGACTCGCGCAGAAAGGGGATCCGGCCGGACGCCAGCGCATGATCGAGTCCAACCTGCGCCTGGTGGTCAAGATCGCACGACGTTACCTCAACCGTGGGCTGTCGCTTCTCGATCTGATCGAGGAGGGCAATCTGGGTTTGATTCGCGCCGTGGAGAAATTCGATCCTGAACGCGGGTTTCGCTTCTCGACCTACGCCACCTGGTGGATCCGCCAGACCATCGAGCGGGCGTTGATGAACCAGACGCGCACGATTCGCCTGCCGATTCATGTGGTCAAGGAGCTCAACATCTATCTGCGGGCGGCCCGCGAATTGACGCAGAAGCTCGATCACGAAGCGACGGCCGAGGAGATCGCCGAGTTTCTCGACAAGCCGGTCAGCACCGTCAAGCGCATGCTGGGGCTCAACGAGCGCGTCTCCTCGGTCGACTATCCAATGGGGGCGGAGAGCGACAAGCCGCTGATCGACACGCTGGCCGACGAGAACGAGGTCGGTCCGGAGTCGAATCTGGTCGATGACGACGTCAAGCAGCACGTCGATGAATGGCTGGTCGAGTTGAGCGACAAGCAGCGGGAGGTGGTCCTGCGGCGTTTCGGTCTGCGCGGCCATGAAGCGGCCACCCTCGAGGAAGTCGGCGAAGAGATCGGGTTGACGCGGGAGCGCGTGCGCCAGATTCAGGTCGAGGCGCTGAAGAAGTTGCGCCGGATGCTGGAGAAGCAGGGGTTGTCGATGGATTCGATTTTCGAGTAGGTCGATCTCCGCGCGCCTCAAATGCGTAAATACTCAAATGCGCAAATGAGGGTGGAGACCCATCGGACTATTGATCCAGTCGCATACATGCGGCATTGTATGTAAACCTCAAGCCGGGGCGTCAGCGAAACTGCTGGCGCCTCGGTCGTTTGTTGTATGGTTCCGGATGACGTCGACATGGATCGGCGTCTCGAGTCCGCCAGAAAACAGCCATGATTGGGTACCTGGGCGATGTCGCCGATAGCGGCTCCGGCTCGTGCATGCCGGCATGGACTCGCGTGGTCGGTTTGGTATCGTCTTCCGTGCTCAACGATAGGAAATGTCTCGATGTCGCCTCTCATTTCGTTGCCGTCGCGCTCCCCCCTGCGACATGCCGTCTCGCTGCTGGTCGTGGCAGCGTTCGCCCCTTCGGTTCATGCGGCGGATCTGTTGACCATCACTCAGGACGCACTGGAGCATTCCGCCACGTTGAATTCGTCGCGTTCGACGTTCAGAAGCACCGAAGCCGGCCAGGATGTGGAACGAGGCGACTTGTTGCCCCAGGTCAGCGCCACCGGCAGCGTCTATCGCTACGATTCACTGGACAGCCAGAGCTATGCCGGTTCCAGCGCCGGCCAGGGCGGGGCATCGGGTAGTAGCACGACCTCTTCCGGTGAAGATTACAACGGTACCAGCTTGGGCGTGAACGTGACCCAGGCGTTGTTCGACGCCACCAATTGGTACGAGTACCAGCAGAGCAAGAAGCAGGTTGGCCAGCAGGCGCTGCAGTTGGAAATCGACCAGCAGCAGTTGCTGTACGATGTCTCAGAGGCCTATTTCGAGATTCTGCGCGCCAAGGAAGTCCTGGAGGCGCGTCAGGCCCAGGAGAAGGCGATCGGCCGACAGCTGGAGCAGGCCAAGGAGCAGTTCAACGTCGGCCTGGTGGCGATTACCGATGTCAACGAGGCCAAGGCCGCTTTCGATTCGGCGCGAGCCCAGCGCATCGCCGCGAAGAATGACCTGCAGGTGAGTTTCGAGACGCTGGAGCGTCTGACCGGACAGCAGTACGCCAGTATCGCAAGCCTGGACGACGACCTGCCGATTCAGCCGCCCGCACCGGCCAATCGCGACGATTGGGTCGATATGGCGCTGTCGAGCAGCCCCTCCATTCAGTACGCTCAAGCCGCGGTCGAGTTGGCGAAGTCCGGTGTCGATATCGCCCAGGCCGGCCATCTGCCGACCCTGGACGCGTTCGCGGACTACTCCTACTCCGATAATGACCGTGACGAACTGCGGGGCCACAACGAGGACCTTCAGGTCGGGGTGCAGGCCAATCTTCCGATCTACACCGGCGGTTCCACCAGCGCTTCGGTGCGGCAGAACACCTACACGCTGGAAGCGACGCAGTACGATTTCGAGGATCAGCGTCGCTACACCACCCAGCAGGTTCGCTCGCTGTTCACTCAGGTGGGTAACGACGTCGAATCGGTCGATGCGCAACGCGAAGCCATCGTCTCCAGCCGTAGCGCGCTGGAAGCGACCCGCGCCGGCTACGAGGTCGGGACGCGCAATATCGTCGACGTGCTGGATGCGGAGCAGTCGCTCTACGAATCGATCTCCGACTACGCCGATGCCCGCTATACCTACGTGACGGATCTGCTCCAACTGAGGCAGCAGGCCGGCGTGCTTAGCCTCGAGGTGATTCGCGGCACCAACCGCTGGCTACGCGACAGCAAGCCCGTGTCGCTGACATCGGTCGACGATGCCGACATGTCGGCGGTCGACGATATCGGCAAGCGCCCCACGCCGCCATCCATGCCCTGAAGCCCCTGCCGTCGGGGAAACCAGGTTCGACGCCGCTGCCACGGCAGCGGCGTTGTCGTTTCCGGCGTCGGTATCCGAGGAAGTTCGCTGCCGCTAGCGCTCCCGGACGGGGTAAAATGACACGGCTCAGCCGGTCGCTCGTGCCGGTTTCGTCCGATTGTTTCGAGGGAATCGTCATGGCCCGGCCCATCATCGCCGACATCGATCTCGACGCGTTGTGTCACAACTACGCCGTAGCCCGCGAGATCGCGCCTCGCAGCCACGCCATGGCAGTGATCAAGGCCGACGCCTACGGTCACGGCGCCGTGGCCTGCGCCAAAGCGCTGGCGGCAGTGGCACCGGCATTTGCCGTGGCGTCGCTGGAAGAAGCCGAGATTCTGCGTGAGTCCGGCATCCTGCAGCCGATACTGCTGCTGGAGGGAATCTTCGACACCGACGAACTGGCGCGTGTCGAGGCGCTGGGGTTATGGCAGGTCGTCCACAGCGACTGGCAGTTGGACGCCGTGTTGAGCTACTCCCCCGTCCGGCCGCTGACGGTGTGGCTGAAGCTCGACTCCGGGATGCATCGGCTCGGCTTCGATGCGGCCTCGTTCGTCGATCGCTGGGCTAAACTGAAGGCGGCCGACGACCGTGTCCGGGATCTCCATCTGATCAGCCACTTCGCCAGCGCCGACCAGATCGATCCGTCGCAGTTCGAGCGCCAGCGCCAGACGATCGAGTCCGTGCAGCAGCAACTGAATGCGCCGCTGTGCATCGCCAATTCGCCAGCGACGCTGGCCAAACCCGGCACTCATGGCCACTGGAATCGGCCCGGCATCATGCTCTACGGCAGCAATCCGCTCGAGGGGGCGTTGCCGGACGGTATGTCGCTGAAGCCGGTGATGACGTTGCGCTCTCGCCTGATTGCGGTCCAGACCCTGCCGATGGGGGAGCCGGTGGGTTATGGCGGACGGTGGCGCACCTCCCGGCCGGCCCGGATCGGCGTCGTCGCCGCCGGTTATGGCGACGGCTACGATCGGCATGCCGTCGACGGCACGCCACTGCTGGTCGATGGTCAGCGCTGCCCGCTGGTCGGGCGTGTCTCCATGGACATGCTGACGGTGGATATCAGCCATCTGCCCGACGCCGGCGTAGGCAGCGAGGTGGTGTTGTGGGGCCGGGGTCTCGGTGTCGACGAAGTCGCAAGGCATTGCGATACCATCGGCTACACGCTGCTCACCGGGCTGCTGCCGAGGGTGCCTCGGCGGTATCTGGCGCCCTGACGCCTCATCTTTTCGCTACACTGGCCGGCGTCTACAAAGAATCGGAAAGGACATGCCAAAGAAAGTCTACCCTGCCAACCGTGCCCATCCCCGTTACTGGGGCGCCTGGCTCGGCATCGGGCTGATGCGGGCGGGAGCGCTCCTGCCCTGGCGGCTCAAGCTGGCGCTGGGGCGAGGCATCGGATTGCTGACCTGGAAGCTCGCCAAGCGGCGTCGCCATATCACCGACACCAATCTGGCCCTCTGTTTCCCCGAGCTGGACGATCGGCAACGCGCGGAGCTGGTCAGGAAGACCTTCGTCGCCAACGGGATCGGCATTCTCGAAACGGCGACCGGCTGGTGCCGCGACCCCGAGCACCTGCGCCACCGCGTGACCTTCCGGGGGACCGAGCACATGGAGCGCGCCATGGCGCGGGGAAAGGGCGCGCTGATCATCGGCATTCACTTCTCCACCCTCGATCTCGGCGGCGCGCTGCACTCGCTGTTCTTCCCTGCCGACGTGGTCTATCGGCCCCATGACAACCCGGTTTTCGAGGACTTCATGACCCGGGCGCGGCGGGGGATCTTCGGCGCGGCCATCGATCGCCACGATCTTCGTGGCGTGGTTCGTCGGATCAAGGCGGGGCACGCGGTGTGGTATTCGCCGGATCAGGACTTCGGCCGCGAGGCGAGCGTCTTCGCGCCTTTCTTCGGCGTTCCCGCCGCCTCGATCAAGCTGACCGCCAAGATCGCCCGAATGACCGGTGCGCCGGTCATGCCTCTGATGTTTCACCGCAACCCGGACAACCGGACCTACACGCTGGAGTACCTGCCGCCCCTGGAGAACTTCCCCAGTGGAGACGACGTGGCCGACGCGGCGCAGGTGAACGCGTTCATCGAGCAGGCGATTCGTCGTCATCCTGAGCAGTACCTCTGGCTGCACCGTCGGTTCAAGACGCGTCCGCCGGGCGATAGTTCATTCTATTGAACGGGTTATTGCACGAGGGACTTGACGAAAGTCCGGGTAGCGACAAGGCTTAGACTGTCCTCATGGAACAGGAGGATGGTTTGCCGTGACCGGAAAAGCCGGGACGGCAAGTCCAACAGGCCAGCACAGGAAGAGTTGCCATGCTTAGCTACGCCGTGATTTTTCTCATCGTCGCCATCATCGCCGGAGTCCTGGGGTTCGGCGGTATCGCCGGGGCCGCCGCGACGATTGCCAAAGTGTTGTTCGTGATTTTCCTGATCCTCTTCGTCGTTTCGCTGATTCGAGGAAGAGGGCGCTGAGGCTCGATACGACAAGCGTCGTCACCAACAAATACCCCGCCTAGATGGCGGGGTATTTGGTTGTCGCGGCCGACAGCGTGAAGCGGTTTGCCGCTCAGGCGTCGATGCGCTTGTACTTCATTCGCTTCGGTGTGTCGTTGCCCACTCGCTTGTGATAATCCGCTTCGTACTCGGTGTAGTTGCCCTCGAAGAAGACCACCCTGGAATCCCCCTCGTAGGCCAGGATGTGCGTCGCGATGCGATCGAGAAACCAGCGATCGTGCGAGATCACCAGCGCGCAGCCCGGGAAGGCCAGTAATGCTTCTTCCAGTGCACGCAGGGTTTCGATGTCGAGATCGTTGGACGGCTCATCCAGCAGCAGGACGTTGGCCGCCTGCTTCAGCGTCTGCGCCAGCTGGAGACGGCCCCGCTCGCCGCCCGAGAGATCGCTCAGGCGCTTCTGCTGGTCGGTGCCCTTGAAGTTGAAGCGGCCGACATAGGCGCGGGAGGAGACCTCGTAGCCATTGATGTTGAGGATGTCCTGGCCGTCGGAAACCGCTTCCCACACCGTCTGGGTGTTGTCGAAGTGATCGCGTAGCTGCTCGACGTAGGCGATGTCGACGGTATCGCCGAGCACGACTTCGCCGCCATCGGGGCTTTCCGTGCCGGCGATCAGCTTGAACAGCGTCGACTTGCCCGCCCCGTTACCACCGACGATGCCGACGATGGCGCCGGTCGGTATCTGGAACGAGAGGTTGTCGAACAGCATCTTCTCGTCGAAGCGCTTGCTGACATCGTGGAACTCGATGACCTTGTCGCCGAGACGCGGTCCGGGCGGAATGTAGATCTCGTTGGTCTCGTTGCGCTTCTGGTAGTCGCCGGACTGCAACTCCTCGAAACGGTTGAGGCGCGCCTTGCTCTTGGCCTGGCGGCCCTTGGCGTTCTGACGGACCCACTCCAGTTCCTGCTTGATCGCACGCTGGCGACCGGCCTCCTGCTTGGCCTCCTGCTCGAGCCGCTTCTCCTTGGACTCGAGCCACTGGGAGTAGTTGCCCTCGAACGGGATGCCGTGACCACGGTCGAGTTCCAGGATCCAGCCGGCGACGTTGTCGAGGAAATAACGGTCGTGGGTGATGGCGACGACCGTGCCCGGATAGTCATGCAGGAAGCGCTCGAGCCAGGCCACCGATTCGGCGTCGAGGTGGTTGGTCGGCTCGTCGAGCAGCAGCATGTCCGGGCTGGACAGTAGCAGGCGGCACAGCGCCACGCGGCGGCGTTCGCCCCCGGAGAGATTGGCGACGCTCGCCTCCCAGGGGGGGAGGCGCAGCGCTTCGGCGGCCACTTCCAGCTTGCGCTCGATATTGTGGGCGTCGGCTGCCTCGATGATGTTCTCCAGCCGGGCCTGCTCGGCGGCCAGGGCGTCGAAGTCGGCGTCCGGCTCGGCATAGGCGGCGTAGACCGCCTCGAGCTGCTCCTGGGCCTTCTTGACTTCGCCCAGCGCCTCTTCGACGATCTCGCGGACGTTCTTGGCGTCGTCCAGCTCCGGCTCCTGGGGCAGGTAACCGATATTGAGCCCCGGCATCGGGCGCGCTTCGCCGTTGTGTTCGGTGTCGACGCCGGCCATGATGCGCAGCAGCGTCGATTTCCCCGAGCCGTTGAGGCCGAGCACGCCGATCTTGGCGCCGGGGAAGAAAGATAGCGAGATGTCCTTGAGGATCTCGCGCTTCGGGGGGACGACCTTGCCCACCCGGTTCATGGTGTAAACGTATTGCGCCATGGAAATCCGGTTATGTGTCGCGGTGGATAGAATCAGGCAGTCAGCGCTGGAGCGCCCGTCGGCGGGGCGCAGCCTGGATGAAGAAGGGTAAACCAGTCATGCCGACAATGCGAACGGGCGCCGAAGCGCCCGTCGGATGGCTCCGGGTCGGGGAGTGTCTACTCTTCCTCGTCGCCGTATTCGTCGTACCAGTCGTCTTCGATGGCACGTTTCAGGCGGCGCTCTTCCAGCAGTGCCTCGACCTGTCGTCTCGCGCGCAACGTGTCGGCCTTGCTGCTGCGTGGACGTTCGAACTGCTCGTCATTGATGGCTTCTGAGAAATCCTGGTCGTCGATATATTCCTCACGGCTCATATTTTGGCCCTCCCGTGAAATCGCATCTCAGTGACGCTTCGGGCTATATATCGTCGAAAGCCGACCGGTACAAGACTTTCCTGGTTAAAAAAAACTATCGCCGCGGAAGGCGGCGATAAGTGCTGGTTTCTGCGGCGCGGTCACGCCGTATCGCGTTCGGCCTTCAGCGTCTCCAGCTCCTCCAGCGCCTTTGCAAGCTCGGTGACATCCTTCTGGACGCCGACGAAGTAGGTGAGCTGGTCCTCTTCGTCGTAGACCGGTGTGATCGACAACTCGTTCCAGAACGGACTGCCGTCCTTACGATAGTTGCGCAGCACCTCCCGGCAGGACTTGCCTTCGCGCAGGGCCGCGCGGACCCGGTCGATGGCCGGCTGGTCGCGATCGCCATTCTGGAGGAAGCGGCAGTCGCGATAGAGGATCTCGTCGACGCTGTAGCCGGTCAGGCGCTCGAAGCCTTCATTGGCGTAGATCAGAATGTTCTCGTCGCCTTCCTGCTCGGCCACCACGATGCCGTCATCCGAGGCGTTGACGATGCGCTCCAATAGAGCCGGACTGATCATGGGGGGGCGTTTGTTGGTGCTGGCCATCCTTGCCTCCAGACTGGGCATTCGACGGATTGTAGGGACGATACGGTGATCAATGATGCCACGGTGCCGGGGGATTACAACGCTTTACGAAGTGCTCTCCGACTCGACCTCGGCGAGGGCGTGCGAGCTCAAGGCGGCCGCGGTCGCCAGCGCGGCGAGCACCAGCAGCAGGCCGGCACTTCCCAGCCACTGCGCGAGGGCGCCCAGAAGCAGCCCGACGCAGAGCATCAGGACGCCGGTGAAGGTATTCGAGAAA
Organism: Salinicola sp.; assembly: GCA_002695065.1. Classification (GTDB taxonomy): domain Bacteria; phylum Pseudomonadota; class Gammaproteobacteria; order Pseudomonadales; family Halomonadaceae; genus Salinicola. The sequence continues at coordinate 36,308 of NZNW01000076.1, forward strand.
GCGACATAGAGCGCGCGGGTGTCGCTGTCCGAGAGATCGATGACATAGGTCTTGCGCCCCAGGCGAATGCCCGCGTGGGCAATCATCAGCAAGCCGTAGACCGTGGCGTATGGCCACACGCTGGTGCGTGCGGAGTCGGGCAGCCACACGCAGGCGGCGCCGGCCAGACAGCAGATGGCCGCCCCGATGGCGCTGTCGCGCATCACCCGGCGGCTGGAACGATCCGCCAGGCGGCCCCAGATCGGTCCGGCGATCAGGCTGGCGACGCCGGAGGTCAGGATCAGGATGCCGAGGCTGGCCAGGTCGGTGCCGCTGTTCTGCTGTCCCAGCAGGGCGAGATAGGGCAGCGCGAGAGCGCTGGACAGCAGCAGGGCGCGCGCGAGATTGAAATGCAGGAAGCGGCGATCGCGCCGCATCAGGGCGATGCCTTGCTTGACGCTGTCCCAGGCATTGGCGCCGCCCTCGGTGGCGCCCGGTGCTTCCTGAATCAAGGCGGCGCACAGGGCGTTCAAGCCCCATCCCAGGGCGGCGGCGAACAGCAGGATGGCCAGTGCCAGGGTGCCCGGCTGATCGCCGAGGACAATCAGGCCGGCACCGACGATCAGTGTCAGCGCGCCGGCGACGCTGGCGCTCCATCCCATCAACGTGCCCCGGCGCTGTTTGGCGATGGTCTTGCCGAGAACGTCCTTGGTGGCGACCGAGGACAATCCGCGCCCCAGCGCCAGTCCGGTCAGGGCGACGAGCACCAGGGCGCCGCCCCAGCCGCCGTGGCCGAACAGCGCCAGCAGCGTCAGGCATAGCGCGCCAGCGGCCTGGATGACGCCGCCGGCGACCCACACCCACTTGCGAATGGGGCGCAGGCGGATGTAGCCGGCGATCAGCAGTTGCGGCAGTAGCGCCCCCGCCTCGCGAATCGGGACCAGCAACCCCACCATCCATACCGGCGCACCGATCGCGCCCATCAACCACGGCAGTATCAGGCGAGCGTTGGAGAGCTCGTCCGCCAACTTGTTGCCGAGAGCGGCGATGAGGTGGCGGAAGAAGTTGCCGGGCTGCTCCTGGCAGGCTTCGTCGGAGATGTCGCGACACATTCGGCTGTCTTCATCGCCGGTGACGCGCTCGAACAGGCGGGTGAGGCTGATTTCCTTGACTGACATGAAAACGTTCCCTGTTTTCTGATGCTGAGAGCTACGAATCCGTTTGGGTTCCGCTTGAGCGAGTCGCTCGGACCGACGCATCATGGCCTATTATCGTCGGCAGACGATCGCCACGGACCGGGAGGACAAACGGATGGCAGAGGTTCGCATTCATTATTGTACGCAATGCCAATGGTTGCTGCGCGCCGGCTGGTATGCGCAGGAGCTGCTGCAGACCTTCGGCGAAGACCTCGATCAGGTGGCGCTGGCACCCAGTCATGGCGGGCACTTCGAGGTGCTCTACGACGACCAGACGCTATGGGAGCGCAAGCGCGACGGCGGCTTCCCCGATATCAAGGAGTTGAAGCGCCGGGTCCGCGACCGGCTCGACCCCGGGCGCGACCTGGGGCATACGGATAGAGATAGAGCCTGAAGCTGGAAGAGCGGCGCTGCGCGCCTGGAAGTGGGAAAAACAAGCAAGGCCAACCCCCTGAGCTTGAGGCAGTATCGTTGATGGCATCCTGTCCAGCTTCCAGCTTCCAGCTTCCAGCTTCCAGCTACCACCAGTGCTTGCGCTTGAGCAACCACATCACCAAGCCGCCCACGAGGGCGGTGATCGCGAGAAAGATCACGAAGCCGTAGGGGCTGTCGGCGCCGGGTATGCCACCCACGTTGATGCCCAGAAGCCCGGTCAGGAAGCTGAGTGGCAGAAACACGGTGGTGACGATTGCCAGCATGTACATGCGCTGGTTGAGGCGTTCGTTGTGCTCGCTGAAGAGCTGTTCCTGCAGGATCAGCGCACGCTCCTGCATGGCGTGGAAATCCTCCACGTAGCGCGACAGCTGGTTGGTGCTCTCGCGAATCGATACCTTGGTGTCCTCGTCGAACCATTCGGGGCCGTGGGCGATCTGGTCCAGGCAGTCCCGTTGCGGTCCCATGAATCGCCGCAGGGTGATCAGCGACCGCCGCAGGCGAGAGAGGTCGTCGGGATCGATCTCCCGGTCGCTGAGCTGATCCTCCTCGAGTTCGCCCAGCCGGTCGTCGAGCTGGTGCGAGACGTCGCCGACGTTGTCAACCAGGGCTTCCGTCAGCCAGGCCAGCAGGTCCGGAACCGACAGCGCGCCGCTACCGTCGTCGATCCGCTCGCGCACGTCGCTGACCGATTTCAACGGTCGGCGACGCAGGGTGATCAGGCGATTCGGGGCGATCCAGATGCGCAGCGAGATGAGATCCTCGGGTGCGGCGCCGGGGTTGAGGTTGATCCCGCGTAGCGTACTGACGGCGCCATTGCGGAATTTGGCGACGCGCGGCCGGGTATCCTCCTCCAGCAGCGCCTCGACCGGTGCCTCGTCGAGCCCGGCGATCTCCTCCAGGTAGGTATGGACATCCTCGTGGCGGAAATCGAGATGCATCCACAGCGGCCGCTCGGGATCGGCCCAGGCCTCTCGCAGCTGGCGTACGCTGAGCAAGGTACCGCCGCCCTTGCCGTCGAGCTGGTAGGCGGCGACCAGCGCCGTCTCCGTTTCCATTGTCAGCCTCCTTGCCGGTCCGGCTCGCGATGCGCCATGTCACGAGCATTTTCAGTGTGTTGACGATAGCAGGTCGAGGCGTCGCCGCCAGCGGTTCGGCCCGGGAAGCGCTGCGAGCGCGACACGAAAGAGCCGATGCCCGGTCAACCTTCCGCCACCGCCGACGGCGCCAGCATCGGTTCCAGTTTCGACCAGACGTTGTCGAGAATGATGGGCTGTGCCTCGGCGGTGGGATGGATGCCGTCATCCTGCAGCATGGTATCGAGATCGACGCCCTCGAGCAGGAACGGCAACAGCGGGACTTCGTAATCGCGAGCCAACTGCGTGAACACGTCGCGGAAAGCTTCGGTATAGGCGGGGCCGTAATTGGGGGGCACCTCGATGCCGAGCAGTAGCACTCTGGCGTCTTCTTTCTGGCTACGCTCGATCATCTTCGACAGGTTGACCTGCATCTGCTGGGGAGAAAGCCCGCGCAGCCCGTCGTTGCCGCCGAGTTCCAGCAGAACGATATCGGGATGATACTGTCCGAGAACTTCAGGAAGCCGGGCCGAGCCGCCCGAGGTCGTCTCGCCGCTGATGCTGGCATTGACGACTTCGTGCTCATCACCCAATCGATTCTTCAGCAGATTGACCCACCCGGCCTGTGGATCGATGCCATAGGCCGCGCTCAGGCTGTCGCCCATCACCACGATAGTGTCGGCGCGGGCCGAGCCGGGCGTCAGCGACAGCATGGCAAAACACAACAACAGTGCGCCACCCGCACGGCGCCTTGCCAACTTGGCGAAAGGCATCTCAATACCAAGCACAGGGAAACCAGGCACCATGTCTCACTCCTCGGACCATGAACGAAAGCGAATTCTACACGTCAGCCAGCTCGCCAAACGGGTAACGAGTGGGGAACGAGAGCTGGTTATTCTCGAATCGCTGGCGCTGGATGTCGATCGCGGTGAGAGTGTAGCCATCGTTGGAAGTTCCGGCGCTGGCAAATCCACCTTGCTGGGGCTGCTGGCAGGACTCGACGCACCCAGCTCGGGAGAGCTCCAGATGTTCGGCCAGTCGCTGAGCGACCTGGACGAGGATGGGCGCGCGGCCCTGCGCGCTGGCCGTGTCGGCTTCGTTTTTCAGAACTTCCAGTTATTACCCACACTGACCGCCTTGGAAAACGTCATGTTGCCGCTGGAACTGTCGCCTCGGCAAGACGTGGCCGCCAAAAGTCGTCAATGGCTGGAGCGCGTCGGGCTCGGCGAGCGCCTCGAACATCTGCCCAAGCAGCTCTCCGGCGGTGAACAGCAACGGGTGGCGGTAGCGCGCGCGTTCGTGTCCGACCCTGACCTGGTCTTCGCCGACGAGCCCACCGGCAATCTCGACGAAGCCACCGGCGGGCGCATCATCGATCTGCTTTTCGATCTCAATCGTGAGTCCGGCACGACCCTGATCCTCGTCACCCATGACATGGCGCTCGCGACGCGGTGCGATCGTTGCCTCCGGCTGGAGGGCGGTACGTTGACGGCGATCGAGCAGCCGCGAGGAGTCGAGGCATGAATCTGATCGCGCTCTCGCTCAAGGGTCTCCGTCGCGACCTGCGGGCGTCCGACGTCCGGGCGCTGTTCGTCGCGCTGGCACTGGCCGTGGCGGCAACCACCATGATCGGTTTCTTTCTCGACCGTCTCGACCGGGGGCTGACGCGACAGGCGGGCCAGCTGCTCGGCGGGGACCTGGTGCTGGAGCAGGGACGCGCGTTCGACGATGGGCTTCGTCAGACGCTTCGCGACGCCGGGCTCGAGCTGAGCGACCAGGTCGATCTGGTATCGATGGTCAGCCAGGGGGATGCCTTCCAGCCGGCTGGTCTCAAGGTGGTGGACGATCACTATCCGCTCTACGGCGAGGTTCGGGTCGATCGGGGCAACGGTGTCGAAGGCGTGGCTCACGGCCCGTCGCCGGGCAGCGCGTGGATCGCGCCCAGGCTGGCACAGCTCTTGGACGCGGGTATCGGCGACCGGGTCCAGGTCGGGGCGCTGTCGCTGTCCATCACCGGCCTGATCGATCGTGAGCCCGACCAGCAGGCCGGCTTCGCCGGCCTGACGCCGCGCATCATGCTCAATATCCAGGATCTCCAGGCAACGGAACTGGTCAGGCCCGGTTCGCGGATCGAGTACGAGCTGCTGGCCGCCGGACCGCCAGCGGCGATCGATGGGCTCGGGCAGCGACTCGATGCGTTGCGTGACGCCGGTGTCGAGATTCGCGACGTGCGGGTGGATCGCCCGAGCCTGGGGCGGTCGCTCGAGCGGGCGCAGAAATATCTGAGCCTGGCGGGGCTGGCTGCGGTCCTGCTTGCCGGGGTCGCCGTGGCCATGGCCACCCGACGCTATGTCGATCGCCATCTCGATACGGCGGCGCTGCTGCGCTGTTTCGGCGCCTCGCAACGGCAGTTGGGCCAACTCTTCGCCTGGCAACTGGCGTGGCTGGGCCTGGTCGCGGCGGCGGTGGGCGCATTGCTGGGGCTGGCAGGGCAGGCGGTCTTGCTGGCGTTGTTGACCCGCTTCCTGCCGCTGGAGTTGCCGCCGCCGGGCGGAATGCCCTGGCTGATGGGCGTGCTGACCGCGCTCGCGGTGCTGGTCGGTTTCGCGGGGCCGACGCTGCTGAGACTGAAGCGTGTCAGCGCGCTCAAGGTGCTGCGGCGCGAGCTCGATCCGATGCCGGCCGCCGGATGGCTGGTCGTGGCGTTCGCCAGCCTCGTGTTCGGCGCGCTGCTGTGGCTCTACTCCGGCGACCCGGTGCTGGCGCTGGGCATCCTGCTGGGCGGTCTGGTTGCGCTGGTCGTATTGTGGGGGGTGGGGCGGTTGATGCTGCAGCTGCTGCTCGCCGTGCTGGCTCGCTTGCCCCAGGGGGGCAAGGTTCGCGCCTGGCAGCTGGGAGGGCGCCAGTTGGCACGGCGACGCACGGCCAGCCTGGGGCAGTTGCTCGCCTTTTCCGTCACCTTCGCGGCGATGGCGATCATCGCGCTGGTGCGCGGCGACCTGCTGACGACCTGGCAGGCGCAGCTGCCGGCGAATACGCCCAACTATTTCGCGATCAACATTCAGCCCCAGGAGCGTGACGGCGTCGAATCGTTGATCGACGGCGCCGCCGACGCCACCAGCGGCCTCTACCCCATGGTGCGCGGGCGACTGACGGCCATCGACGGCGAATCGCCGCAACAGCAGGTGCCGGAAGAGCACCAGACCGATGGTGCGCTACGCCGGGATCTCAACCTGACCTGGCGTGCCGACCTGCCGGAAGGCAACCGGATCACCGCGGGGCGCTGGTTCGATACCGGTGCGGCGTCGGGCGATGGCGCCGTGCCGATCTCGGTCGAGGAGGAGCTGGCGGGGCGGCTTGGCCTCTCGCTGGGCGACGAGATGACCTTCACCATTGGCAGTGACAGCATCACGGGCCGAATCACCAGCCTTCGCCATCTGGATTGGGAGAGCTTTCAGCCCAATTTCTTCATCATCTTTCCCCCCGGTGCGCTGGATGGCTTCGGTCACAGCTACATCACGTCATTCCATCTCCCCGGCGACGGCAACGAACTGCTGGGCGAGATGGTGCAGCGATATCCTGGTGTGTCGGTGCTCAACGTCGAGGCGTTGCTGGAACAGGTTCGCGGCATCCTCGTTCAGGTGACCCAGGCCATCGAGTTCGTGCTCGGTTTCGTGCTGCTGGCAGGCATCAGCGTACTCTACGCGGCGTTGACCGCCAGCCGCCCGGCACGTGCCCACGAAGGCGCCCTGCTGCGGGTGTTCGGTGCCGGTAACCGGACGCTTTCCCGCATGCAGTGGTCCGAGTTCGCCCTGCTGGGCTTTGCCAGCGGCCTGCTGGGGGCCGCGCTGGCGGAGATGGCGGCGCTGGGTATCTACGGCTGGCTGGGGCTGGTGCCAAGAATGCACTGGCTGATGTGGGGGATCATGCCGATCCTGGGCGCCGGGGTCGTGGGCGGCATCGGCTTTCTGCTGTCTCGCGGGACACGACGGCAGGCGCCGATGGCCAGCCTGCGGCTGCTGGGAGAGACCTGAGGGATCACGGCACGGCCGCAGGGAGCGAATTCTGGCGGGGGCGGGACGGCGGATGACGCCCCCGGGCATGTTTTAACCAGGCTAAAGCCAACGTGAGAAATTATGGTTCAGCGCATGACGGACTTTCATAGGAAAGGCCGTCAGCGCTGGGGTATCATTGCGCCCCACGCTGCACCTGAAAAGAGCCTGCGCTCGCCCTTACAGCGTTGAAGATCGGTTCGGAATGCGCCTCGACTCTCGAGTCAATTCCGCTTCCTCACCGCTTCTTGCCTCGTCTGGGTTTCGCTCGCTGCCTTTTCAAACTGCGCTGACGATTTTTGAGATCGAGCCGCCGGATGCCTGACTGGCGCCGCTGGTAGTCGAACCATCCCCGAGCCGAGGATTCCCGTCGATGTTCACCCGAGAGATGCAGATTGCCGGATTCGATGATGCCCTTTGGGACGCGATGCAGCAGGAAGTCGCGCGCCAGGAAGCCCATATCGAGCTGATCGCTTCCGAAAACTATGCCAGCCCGCGCGTAATGCAGGCCCAGGGCACGCAGCTGACCAACAAGTATGCGGAAGGTTATCCCGGCAAGCGCTACTACGGCGGTTGCGAGCATGTCGACGTGGTCGAGCAGATGGCCATCGACTACGCCAAGGAGCTGTTCGGCGCGAGCTACGCCAACGTGCAGCCGCACTCCGGCTCTCAAGCCAACGGTGCGGTTTTCCAGGCCCTGGTCAAGCCGGGCGACACCGTCCTCGGCATGAGCCTGGACGCGGGTGGGCACCTGACCCACGGCGCCAAGCCGAGCTTCTCGGGCAAGCACTACAACGCGGTCCAGTACGGCATCGACGCGAGCGGCCGGATCGATTACGACGAAGTCGCCAAGCTGGCCCGCGAACATCAGCCGAAGATGATCATCGCCGGCTTCTCGGCCTACTCTCAGATCATCGACTGGGCCAAGTTCCGCGAGATCGCCGATGACGTGGGTGCCTACCTGCTGGTCGACATGGCGCACGTCGCCGGTCTGGTGGCCGCTGGCGTCTATCCCAGCCCGCTGGCCCATGCCCATGTGGTCACCACCACCACGCACAAGACCCTGCGTGGTCCGCGCGGCGGCCTGATCCTGTCGGCCGAGAACGATGCCGAGATCGAGAAGAAGCTGCAGTCCGCCGTCTTCCCTGGCGGGCAGGGCGGGCCGCTGATGCACGTGATCGCGGCCAAGGCGATCTGCTTCAAGGAAGCGATGAACCCCGAGTTCAAGACCTACCAGCAGCAAGTGGTCAAGAACGCCCAGGCGATGGCCGGTGTCTTCATCGAGCGCGGCTACGAAGTCGTCTCCGGTGGCACCGAAGACCACCTCTTCCTGCTGTCGCTGGTCAAGCAGGGGCTGACCGGCAAGGAGGCCGACGCGGCGCTGGGGCGTGCCCATATCACCGTCAACAAGAATGCGGTGCCGAACGACCCGCAGAGCCCGTTCGTGACATCCGGTCTGCGCATCGGCACCCCGGCGGTGACCACGCGCGGCTTCGGCGAGGCCGAGTGTCGCGATCTGGCCGGCTGGATCTGCGATATTCTCGACGCCATGCAGCAGGGGGACTCCAGCCAGGTCGAGGGCGAGGTCAAGACCAGGGTCGAGGCCGTCTGCTCCCGCCTGCCGGTCTACCGCTGATCGGACCCGGCTTGCCGCTCACGATGCCCCTCCTCGGAGGGGCATCGTCGTTCTGGCCTCCCGACGGCGTCGCGGAGAGCAAGGGGCTTGTCCGTGGCGGTGGAAGGCGGGGGCGAAAGATGAGACAAGGAGATACCGTCGCGGTGCAGGTCGAATTCGGATCCAGGGTGTATTTTCCTACGACTTTAGTCTTGTCTATGACCATGGTCTAACAGCCAGGCAGGTCAACTTGCTGGAAGCTATGTCGGACATAGATGGCTGTGAGTTGAACATCGCGATGGCAGCAGATCCTCCAGCGACAGATCCCCCCAACCTCCCGAGGCCCGATATCGCCGAAGCGCTGGCCGAGGCCGTTTTCAGCGGCCGCTATGCGATCGGTGCCATGATTCCGCGGGAGATCGACCTCTGCGAGCGCTTCGGCGTCAGTCGCAGTACCGTCCGCAGCGCCCTGCAGAAGCTGGTCAACGCGGGGCTGCTGGTGCGTATTTCCGGGCAGGGGACGCGGGTCTGCGAGCTGGCCTCCTGGCATCTCCTCGATCCCCAGGTCAGCGCCTGGATGGCGCGCTACGCCCAGCCCAACCCGCATCTCCAGCGGGAAGTCTTCGCCTTTCGCGTGGCCGCGGAGCCGTTCGTTGCCGCTCTGGCTGCCACCCACGCCACCGCCTCGGACCTGCTGGCCATCGAAACCGCCTACGAAGGCATGATCCGTACGCTCGAGCGTACGGATCTGCACTGGCAGGGACAGAGCTACAACGCTTACGACGTGGCGTTCCACGAGGCGATATTCGCCGCTTCCCACAACCTGATCTGGGCGCAGATCAGTCATGTGCTCAAACCGGCCATCGCGCTGATCGTCGAGCGTTCCAACCAGAGCGCCACGCTGCATAGCGCCAAGGATCTCGATGACAGCATGGCGCGTCATCGACGGGTGATGGAGGCGATCCGCCTGCGCCAGCCGCAGGAAGCCGCCAAGGCGGCGCTGTCGGTGCTCAAGCGCACCGGCCGTGACCTCGGCATGGAGGATCTGGTCGAGAATCCGCCGTCGATCGTGATGCCGCCTTCGATCGGGGAGCCGTGATGGCGCTCCGGGCCTGCCAGTGGGGCCGCGTCGGCGCTTTCGCGTCAGCCGGTCCGAATCGAACGAACTGCTTTGAAGAGAACAGGTGAACCATGAAGATTACCCGCTTGAAGACCTGGCAGGTGCCGCCGCGCTGGTTGTTTCTCAAGATCGAGACCGACGAGGGTTGCTATGGCTGGGGGGAGCCGGTGGTGGAGGGACGCGCCGCCACGGTCGAGGCCGCCGTGCATGAACTTTCCGACTATCTGGTCGGCCAGGATCCGCGCCGCATAGAACACTTGTGGAACATCATGTATCGCGCGGGATTCTACCGGGGCGGTCCGATTCTGATGAGCGCCATCGCCGGTATCGACCAGGCGCTGTGGGATCTGAAGGGGCGCGATCTCGGCGTGCCGGTGCACCAGCTGCTGGGTGGTGCCTGTCGCGACAGGATGCGGATGTACGCCTGGACCGGCGGCGACAAGCCCAGCGACGTGGGCGCGGGCGCCAAGGCGCTGGTCGACAAGGGCTTTACCGCATTCAAGATGAACGGTACAGCCGAAATGGCGATCGTCGACTCTCACGCCAAGGTGGACGAGGCGGTGGCCCGTGTCGCCGAGGCCCGCGATGCGGTGGGGCCGGATGTCGGCATCGGTATCGATTTCCACGGTCGCGTCCATCGCCCCATGGCCAAGGCGCTGCTGCGGGAGCTGGAGCCGTATCACCCGATGTTCGTCGAAGAGCCGGTGCTGCCGGAACACCTGCCGAGCCTCAAGCACATCGCCGGGGGCCTCGGCTATCCCATCGCCACCGGCGAGCGGCTGCACACGCGTTATCAGTTCCGCGACCTGCTGGTCGAAGGCATGGCCGATATCGTCCAGCCCGATCTTTCCCATTGCGGCGGCATCAGCGAGGGCATGAAGATCGCCACGCTGGCATCCTGCTTCGATGTGGCGCTGGCTCCGCACTGTCCGCTGGGACCGCTGACGTTGGCCGCTTCCCTGCACGTGGATGCGGTCAACCACAACGCCTTCATCCAGGAGCAGAGCATGGGCATCCACTACAATCGGGACAACGACGTGCTCGATTACCTGGTGGACAAGAACGCGCTGGCGATCGAGGACGGCTACTGTGCGATTCCACAGGGACCCGGGTTGGGCGTCGAGATCGACGAAGCGTTCGTCGAGGAGCGTGCCAAGGTCGGGCATCGTTGGCGCAACCCCGTCTGGACACATGAGGACGGTTCCGTCGCGGAGTGGTAACGGCACACTCGATAGCCGCCTGCGCGAGTGAATCGCCGTGTTGCCCGGTGCGCGAACTCCTCACATATACCCCATATGCTCCGGGTTCTGTGCGCCGGGCGCCTTGCGCTTCAGCTCGCTCGGCTGGCTCTCGAGCGCACCGTACTTGGCGCTCAGCCGTCTTTGCTCGCCGACGCAGAGCATCCAGGAAAGTGTGGTCCGGCTGGCTCTCGAGCGCTACATGCTGATGCTCTGCTGGCTGCGCTCCAACGCGCGGCCCTAGACTGGCCGAAACGAGGAGAGAGAAATGAACGAGACACGCAAGTTCGCACTGGAAACGGCGCTGCGCGAGCGCCCCCTGGTGGCGATCCTGCGCGGTATCACCCCGGGAGAGATCGATGGGGTGTTCGACGCGCTGGTGGCGGCAGGTTTCAAGCTGATCGAGATTCCGCTTAACTCCCCGCGGGCCTGGGAGAGCATCGCCGCGATCGCCAAGCGCTGCCCGGACGATGTCGTGATCGGCGCCGGTACGGTACTCGACCCCGAGCATGCCAAGCGTCTGGCCGATCTCGATGCGCCGCTGCTGATCACGCCCAACACCGATCCGGAAGTGATTCGGGCCGGGGTCGAGCACGGTCTGGCACCGATGATCGGCTGCATGACGCCCAGCGAGGCGCTGGCCGCGGCCAAGGCCGGCGCGACGGCGCTCAAGCTGTTCCCGGCGGCACGCCTGGGCACGGGCTACTTCAAGGATATCAACGCGATCCTGCCCAAGGGGTTGCCGGTGCTGGCGGTCGGCGGCATCGATCAGAGCAACATGAGCGAATGGCATGCCCATGGCGTGGCAGGCTTCGGCTTCGGCAGCAATCTCTACAAGCCGGGACGCAGTGCCGAAGACGTCGGACGGGTCGCGGCCGAACTGGTCAAGGAGTGGCAGCGGCTGAGCGAGGTCGCCCACTATGCCGAGCAGCAGGAACGCGAGGCGGATGCATGAGTGGCGATGCACCGGCGCGTCTGATCGTCATCGACTGGGGGACCAGCAACTTCCGTGCCTTCCTGGTCGACACGGCCAGCGGCGAGGTGCTGGACAGCCGGCGTTCGGCCTCCGGCCTGCGCGCGCTGAGCCAGAGCGAATTCCCCCACTACTGCGCGTCGCAGACCGACGACTGGCGGGAGGGCGGCGGCGCGGCCTCGGGCGCTGAAGGCGCGGCTTCGGGCGCTGAAGGCACGGCTTCGGGCGCTGAATGCGCGGCCTCGGGCGCTGAAAAGGCCCCGGTCTACCTGGCCGGCATGGTCGGCTCCGCGCGGGGGTGGCACGAGGCGCCGCAACTGGAACTGCCGGTCACCGCCGCCGATCTGGCGCAGAACGTGGTCGCGGCGCCGGGTCTCGACGACGTCTGGATCGTGCCGGGAGTCAAGCAGGTGACCCCCGAGCATGTCGACGTGATGCGTGGGGAAGAGGTTCAGGCCTTCGGTGCACTGGCGCTTGCGGGCGTGGAGGGTGGCGACTGCTGTCTACCGGGGACGCACAGCAAGTGGGCGCGACTCGATGCCGGCCGCATGACGGCGTTCAACACCATGATGACCGGCGAACTCTACCACGCGGTGCGTTTCCACACCCTGCCGGGAGAGCCGGCTCGCGAGGATGCGCCGTTCGACGAGGGGGCGTTTCGACTCGGCGTCTCCCGGGCCAGCTGCCCCGGGGGGGTGATGCATGCCCTGTTCGAGGCCCGCAGTCGCCATCTCTACGCGGGGCTTGAATCGCCGCAAATCGGCAGCTTTCTCTCCGGCGCGTTGATCGGGGAGGAGGTGAGGGCCATGACAGCGGCTCGCCCCGAGCTCGACAAGGTGTACCTCGTCGGCGCCGATTCGCTACGGCAGAGTTATACCATCGCGCTGGAAGCTTCCGGGATCGAGGTCGAGGCGATCGACAGCGATCGCGCGACACTGGCCGGCGTCATCGCGATCGCGGCAAGACACGTCCGATACTGAACTTGCCCCGCCCATTGAACCATTGATGCACCAAAGCGGTGCAACGGCACACGCGGCGAGGGTTCGACATCGCCGCCGACGGCCCGCGACCCGTACCCATGGCGCGGGCCGTCGTGTTTGGCATGATACGTGCTACCTTCACCTATACGACTGCCGACACGCAGCCGATCGCGTACGACATGATGAGGTGATGCGATGCGGGTGAAGCCATGACACAGCCGACCTTGAACCAACCACCGTTGCTGGTGTTCACCGATCTCGATGGATCGCTGCTGGACCACGATCCCTACGATTGGCAGCCAGCCTCGACCTGGCTGCATCGTCTCGAACAGCGGGCGATCCCGGTCATTCCCACCACCAGCAAGACCCGTGCCGAACTGCTGGCGCTCCGGCATGAGCTGGGGCTGGAGCAGACGCCCTTCATCGCCGAGAACGGCGCCGTGATCGGCCTGCCGCCATCCTGGCAGCATGCGCGACTGGATCGTGATCCGGCATCGCCGGATGGCCTGGTGGTCAAGACGCCGAGCATGGATGTCGACTTCATCCGACGCCGCCTGGACGTGGTGCGCGAGCGCCATGGCCTGCGCTTCCGCCGGATGGGGGAGATGGATCTGGCCGAGGTCCGGGAGCTCACGGGGCTCAGCGCCGCCGGTGCCGAACAGGCGATGATCCGTGAAGGGAGCGAACCGCTGGTGTGGGAAGACGACGACACCAAACTGCAAGCTCTGCATGAGACGCTGCGCGTCGATGGTCTCCGCCTGACCCGGGGCGGCCGTTTCTGGCACGTCATGGGCGCGGTCGACAAGGGGCAGGCCGCCGAATGGCTGGTGGCCCGGTTCGAGTCGTTGCGTGGCTATCGGCCGAGGACGCTGGGCCTCGGCGATGGGCCCAACGATCTGGCGCTGCTGTCGACGACGGACATGGCCGTGATCATCGCCGCCGGCCACGGCCAGGCGATGACACTGGAGAATGCCCGGGTCTATCGAACGCGGGCGCGAGGGCCGGCCGGGTGGTCGGAGGGTGTCGAGCACTGGCTGACCCGGGAACCGGGATGGGAGAGTGGCGAGCCACAGTAGTCGCTGATATCGACCTGATGACAGGCGTCACGGACCGACGCCAAGACGACAATAGGAAGAGGGCGCTTCATGAGTGATTTCTATCAGAACGGTATCGTTACCAATTTCCACAACCTGACTCGGCGCTCGGTGGAGGCTCTAGAGACCGATCTCAAGCAGTTCTCGCGCAGCCGGCCGATGGGACTGATCCTGCCGTCGCTCTATTCCGAGCTGGAGGGGCCGGCGCTCTCGCACATCGTCGATGAGCTGTGCAAGGTGCCCTATCTCAGCGAGATCGTCATCGGCCTCGACCGGGCCGATCGTGAGCAGTTTCTCAAGGCGCGGGACTTTTTCTCCCGACTGCCTCAGCACCACCGCATCCTGTGGAACGACGGTCCGCGACTCCAGGCTCTCCAGCAGGAACTGGCGCAGGAAAATCTCGCCCCCCTGGAGCCGGGCAAGGGCTGCAACGTCTGGTACTGCTCCGGCTACGTGCGGGCGTCGGGCAAGGCCGAGGCGATCGCGCTGCACGACTGCGATATCGTGACCTACGATCGCGGCCTGCTGGCGCGGCTGATCTATCCGGTTGCCAACCCGCGCTTCCACTACGAGTTCTGCAAGGGTTATTACTCGCGCATCGCGTCCGGCAAGCTCAACGGCCGGGTGGCGCGGTTGATGGTCACGCCGCTGATCCGGGCCTTCAAGATGATCTATGGGCCGCTGCCTTACCTCGACTATCTCGACAGCTATCGCTATCCGCTTTCCGGCGAGTTCTCCATGCGTGCCGACGTGCTCGACGGCATCCGCATCCCCAGCGACTGGGGGCTGGAGATCGGCGTGCTCTCCGAAGTTCACCGGAACTTCTCGACCAAGCGGCTGTGTCAGGTGGACATCGCCGACGCCTACGACCACAAGCACCAGCCGGTCTCCGAGGAGGACCCCAGCGGCGGTCTCAACCGGATGAGCATGGACATCGCCAAGGCGATGTATCGCAAGCTGGCGACGCTAGGCGTGGAGATGAGCGTCGAGAGCTTCCGCACGGTCAAGGCCACCTACTATCGCGTGGCGCTGGATCTGATCGAGGCCTACGACCACGATGCCGCCATGAATGGGCTCAAGCTGGACCGTCACAGCGAGGAGGCCGCCGTGGAGCTGTTCGCCGACAACATCATGCAGGCCGGCGCCGCCTTCTTCGAATCCCCGCGGGACAAGCCGTTCATCCCCAGTTGGAATCGGGTCCAGGCGGCGATTCCCGACCTCCAGGATCGGCTGTTCGAAGCGGTGGAACTGGATAATTCCGGGGACGTGTAGAGGTGGTCCTGTAGGCGTGATCCGCGCGCTTGCCGGAGGTCGGGCCGCGGGTGGGGAGGGTCGCCTCGATTCTCCCTACCCGCGGCCCGGATGCCTCAAGGCTGGACCAGCCACAGGCTGCGGTAGGGCCGGAGGATGTCGCGCTCCTCGGGATGCGGGCTCCAGCGCTTGCCATCCTTGAGCACGTCGTACCACTCGCCGTCGTTCAACTCCTCGATCTCCAGCGGCTGGCGCGTATCGCTGATGTTGTAGATCGCCAGCAGGCGACGACCGTTGGCGAGCGGTCCGCGCTCGATGGCGAAGATGCCGGGCGGCGTATCCACCACTCGCTGAGCGGCTTCGGGGTGAAAGCAGGGCTCGTTGGCGCGGATGTTGAGTCGCCGCTTCAGTGACGTGAATGCCTCGCGGGTCGGTGTGCTGCGGCTGTCGATGAGCTCGTCGAGCTCCTCCTTGGGCCAGCGGCGACGGTTGATCGAGCGCAGCTTGCCGCTGCGTTCCACGCCACCGTGGTCGTTGAGCGTCGCGGTCAGGCTGTGGAAATAGATGCCGGGTATCCCCTGCAGTGCCAGCATCAGGTTCTGGCTGCAAAGGAAGCGCTCCACCTGCCAGGCATCGGGCCCGCGGCGGGTGCCTTTCATGGCGTCGTAGTAGGTGATGTTGATCTCGTAGGGGGAGTCGCTGCCGTCGGCGTTGGTCTTCATGCTGACGTAGCCGCCGAAGCGGTGCATCAGTTCGAGCAGAATCTCGAGCTCGTGCGCTGGCAGCAGTCCCTCCAGGGCTCTCACGCCGATGCCGTCGTGGCTGGCAGTGAAGTTGAAGTAGGTGCAGCCCGGCGGCAGCGCCGGCAGGCTGCGCGCCCAGTCGGCCAGCGTGGTGGCGTCCCCGCTGGTCAGCGTGTGCACCAGCAGGGGCGGCAGCGTGAACTGATAGATCATGTGCGCTTCGTCGGGCATCGATTGCGACGCTTCGCCGTCGCTCCTGCCCTGTCTTTCCGGGCTCTGTCTCTCGAGGCCCTGTCTTTCGAGGCCAAAGTAGCTCATGTTCTCGTGGTGCGGCACGTTGGTCTCGGTGATCAGCAGTGTCCCCGGTGCCATGAAATCCAGAACCGCCCGCAGCAGGCGCACGATGGCGTGGGTCTGGGGCAGGTGGACGCAGGTGGTGCCGACTTCCTTCCACAGGTAGGTGATGGCGTCGAGGCGGATGATGCGAGCGCCCTGCTGGACGTAGAAGAGCAGGATGCCGATGAATTCGAGCAGTACGTCCGGATTGGCGAAATTGAGATCGATCTGGTCTTCGGAGAAGGTCGCCCACAGGTGGCGCGTGCCGCGACGCGTCGATACCGGTACCAGAAGCGGCGAATTACGCGGCCGCGTGACCATGGAGAGGTCCGTTTCCGGGTCCATCTCGATGAAGTAGTCACGCCCCGGCTGCGTACCCGAGAGATAGTCGATGAACCACAGCGAATCGCGCGAGACATGGTTGATGACCAGATCGACCATCAAGTCCACCCGAGAGGCGAGGCGGCGGATATCCTGCCAGTCCCCGAGCTTGGGGTTCACCTCGCGATAGTGGATCACCGAGAAGCCGTCGTCGCTGCTCCAGGGGAAGAAGGGCAGGATGTGCAGGCCGCTGAACGTCCCGTTGAGACGCGTGGTGAGAAAGTCGTCCAGCACCTCCAGCGGCGGACGCTCGCCATCGACGATGGTGTCGCCATAAGTGATCAATATCTGGTCGCGCTCGCTCCAGGTGGGGCGCGGCGAGGTGTCCAGCGCACTGCGCTGGTGCATCAGCAGCGTCATCAGGCGCCGCATGATCTCGTCGCGGCGGGGTCCATATACCTCCTCCAGGCGCGCGCTGGCGCGGGCCATGAAGGCTTCTTCGGAAAGCGCGGGATAATTCGCGACACGGCTGGGCATGGGCGATTCCTGGTATCGGCGGTTGACGTACGCGATCTGGGATTCGAGGCGTCGTTGTCAAGGACGTCGTTGTCAAAGATTGTCACAACATCCTTGCAGAAGATGGGCCAACATCAAAATGGCCGAGGCTTTTTCGCGTATTTCCGCT